>JACSRG010000017.1 GCA_014879865.1 Anaerolinea sp. | reverse complement strand
CACTATTTCCCCGGCGGCAAAGAGGAACTCACCGCCGAAGCCCTGCGTCACGTCGGGGGGATCGTCACCGGGCGGATTCGCGCCAACCTCGCCGCCATCGCCGATCCTGCCGAAGCCGTCGGCGCGTTCATCCGCAATATCGCCTTCAATGTCGAGCAGTCCGGCTATACGGCGGGCGGACCGATCACGACGGTCGCGCTCGAAACGGCGGCGAGCAGCGAACGTCTGCGCGCAGACTGCCGCGCGATCTACGCCGAATGGCAGGCGGTCTTCGCGGATAAGCTGATCGCCGGTGGCATCGACGCGGAGCAGGCGCACGCCCTAGCGGCGGTCATCATCGGGGCGATTGAGGGCGGCATTATACTGGCGCGCACGGAGCGCAGTCCGCTGCCGCTTGAACGCATCGGCGACGCGATGAGTCGTTTGATCCGGGTGACACGCTAGCGTCACCTCTTTTTTTTCGCTATACTATATAGACTGGTCTATATAGGATGAGAGGCGACGTAATGAAACTGGCAGTCTTTGGTGGATCGAGCAAAACGGGCACACTTCTGTTGGAGCAGGCGCTCAAGGCAGGGCACGAGGTGACGGCATTGGCGCGCACGCCAAGCAAAGTGACTCTTCAGCATCCGAAACTCACCGTCGTGCCGGGCGACGCGCAAAACCCCGCCGCTGTCGCCCGCGTTATCGACGGCGCGGAGGCGGTCATCAGCCTGATGGGACCCACGAGCAACGCGGCGCAGATGACGATCTCCGCCGCGACGCAGAACATCCTCACCGCGATGCAGACGGCGCAGGTTCGCCGTCTGGTGCTGGTCACGGGGGCGGGCGTCGGCGATCCGCACGACAAACCCGGCTTGATCGACCGACTCTTCAAGCTCGTGCTCGGCGTGGTCTCCAAGAATGTCATCGCGGATATGCTGAACGTGGCGCGGATGGTGCGCGCTTCGGGGGTGGAGTGGACGATTGTCCGCGCGCCCATGCTCACCGATGCACCGGCGCAAGGCGCGACCCGCGTCGGCTACCTCGGCAGCGTGGGCGTGCGGCTGTCGCGCGCCGATCTCGCCGCCTTCACGCTGCAACAGGTGGAGGATCGCAGTTACGTGCGCCAAGCCCCGGTCATCAGCAATTAGGGTGGAGCAATCGGACGTATAATTATTTCGTGAACCGACTTGTCGAGAGCGTGCCATGATTCAAATCGTGTGGGAATTCATCGTCAAACCGGAAGCGCAGGGTAAATTCGAGCTGGTGTTCGGTCCCGGCGGCGCGTGGGGCAAGGTCTTCGACAAGGCGCAGGGCTTTCGGGGAACGACGATGCTCAACGACACCGTCAATCTCCGCCGCTACCTGATCTTCGACATCTGGGACTCGGATATTCTGCGCCAGCAGGCGCTCAAGGCGTATGCAGACGAGTATGCCACGCTGAGTGCTGATCTCGCAGCGTGGACGGAGTCGCGGGTGGAGGTGGGGGTGTTTCGGATGCGCGCTGAGGCGACGGTGCGTCCACGCGGGAAGAGCGGCGGCAGGAAGACAAGTCAGGGGTAGGTATTTTGTGCTTCAACCCGTACCGCAACCCCACCCCCGACCCCTCCCCGAATTCGAGGAGGGGAGACTGCGGTGCTCTTGCCGTGCAGAGTTGTTCCTGACGAGGCGCGCCTGTTGTCACCCTCC
>JACSRG010000018.1 GCA_014879865.1 Anaerolinea sp. | reverse complement strand
TTGGTGCATATAGAACTGTCGCCTTCTACTTCTTTTCTCATCACTCATCACTTCTTTTACTCAGTCCTCAGTCCTTTGACCTTTCACCTTCTTTTGCCCTCTGTGGTACACTCTGCTCACCAATTTTTGCAAAAAGTGATAGCAGGGTATCCCAATGGTTCAACAGCTTAAACACTACATTGGCGGTGAATGGATCGACTCGGAGGGCGGCGGGCTGCTCCCGGTCGTCAACCCGGCAACGTGCGAGCTTCTGGCGCACGTCCCCGACGGCACGCGCGCGGATGTGGATCGCGCGGTCAAGGCGGCGAACGCGGCATTCGACGAATGGCGCAGTACGCCCGTTCTCAGCCGCGCCCAGTATATGTATCGCTTCAAGGCGCTGCTCGAAGACCGTTTTGAAGAACTGACGCGCATCGTGGTCGAAGAGAACGGCAAGACCCGCGACGAAGCGCGCGGCGAAGTCCGGCGCGGCATCGAAAGCGTCGATTACGCCATGCACATCCCGTCGCTCATGCGCGGCTACACGCTTGAGGACGTGAGTTCGGGCATCGACGAAACGGCGGAGCGTCAGCCGCTCGGCGTGTTCGCGGCGATCACCCCGTTCAATTTCCCGTTCATGGTGCCGCTCTGGTTCCTGCCGACCGCGATCACCTGCGGCAATACGTATGTCGTCAAGCCGTCGCCGCAGACGCCGATCAGTATGCAGTTGACCTATGAACTGCTGGACGAACTCGGTTTGCCCGAAGGCGTGGTCAATCTCGTGCATGGCGGCAAAGAAGCGTCGATGGCGGTCATGGAACACCCGGACATCGTCGGCGTGTCGTTCGTCGGTTCCAGCCCGGTCGCCAAGCTGGTCTATGAGACGTGCGCCAAGAGCGGCAAGCGTGTGCAGGCGCAGGGAGGCGCGAAGAATTACATCGTCGTCATGCCCGACGCCGACCTGACCGCCAGCGTCGTCAACATCATGGGATCGGCGTTTGGCTGCGCGGGTCAGCGCTGCCTCGCGGGGTCGGTCGTTGTGGCGGTCGGCGATGTGTACGAGCCGCTGCGCGATGAACTGATCAAGCGGGCGTCGAGTCTGCGCGTCGGCTACGGCTTGGACGAAACCACGCAGATGGGAACGGTTATCAGCGGGCAGGCGCGCGAACGCATCGAAAAGATGATCGCGCAGGGCGTGCAGGAAGGCGCGCAGATCGCGCTCGACGGGCGCAGCGCGAAGGTCAGCGGGTTCGAAGAAGGCTCGTTCGTCGCCCCGACAATCCTCGACGGCGTGACCGAAGATATGACGGTTGCCCGCGATGAGATTTTTGGACCCGTGCTGGCGATCATGCACGCGCCCGACTTCGACTCGGCGGTCAAGCTGGTCAACGCCAGCAAGTACGGCAACGCCGCCAGCCTGTTCACCAGCAGCGGCAAGTACGCCCGTGACTTCAAGTACCGTGTCAATGCCGGGAACATCGGCATCAACGTCGGCGTGGCGGCGGCGACCGCGTCGTTCCCGTTCGGCGGCAAGAAAGACTCGTTCTTTGGCGATCTGCACGGGCAGGGTCCCGATGCTATCGAGTTCTTCACCGACCGCAAGGTTGTGATCGAGCGCTGGTTCTAGGGTCTGTCTGCAAACTGCCCTCACCCTAAATCCCTCTCCCTGAGGGAGAGGGACTTCACCCCTTC
>JACSRG010000481.1 GCA_014879865.1 Anaerolinea sp. | reverse complement strand
GAGCCAGGATCAAACTCTCCGTCATTGACTTCCTTGCTCTTCGTCTTCACAGTTCTGTTGTTAAGGTGCTGTCTCATCTTCCGACGAGGTCTCAACCAGTGGTTGAGGTCGGTGATACGCTGATGATTCTATCAGTCGCTTCCCGTGACTGTCAATCCCTTTTCTTACTCTAATTCAACTTCTCTTTAAACTAGAGCGGTGAATTTGGGATACAGCGTTGTTCAGGTGCGGCTGTGTTCTCAACAGCGGACGGGGATTATATACCCCCTACCAGAGGGTGTGAAGGGTGAATATTGGTGAAATTTGGAGCAATTTCACACACCATCCGGCAGCAGTGCTTCATCGGCACGCACGAGCGATTCATCGACCGATTGGTCGCCCAGAACATCCTTGATGTAGACCTCTTGCACGAGGATCATAATGACCGCCGTGATCGGAACTGCCAGCATCAAGCCGAGGAAACCGAGGAATGCACCCGCGATGATCTGACCGAGCAGCACCAGTACGGGCGGCAGCCGAATGCTCCCTGCAACCAGTATCGGCGTGACAATTTGGCTCTGCACAAACGAAATGCCGTAGATGACGACGATCACCCACCCCACGTTATTCGGCGCTTGGACAATGCCCACAGCAATCGATGGAACCAACGCGATGATCGGTCCGAAGTTCGGGACAAAGGACAGCACGCCGGTGAGTACGCCGAGTGCCGCCGCCTGCTGAATCCCCAACAGCGCCATCCCGATGCCCGTTGCTATCGCCACGAAGCCCATCGAAATGATCGTGGCGCGCAGCCAACCACGCAGCATCAAATCCAAGCGCGCGATGATTTCGCGCACACGATGCCGGTAATTGAGCGGAAAGAGCTTGATCAACCCTTCTTGATGCATCTGCGGGTTTGCCAGCAAATACAGGCTCAAGAAGATCACGATCAACACGCTGAGCACCGTATCGGCGACGCCGCCGAGTACCGGGAGCACCTGCACGCCAAACTGACCAATTGCGCTGGCGAGCTGTTCGCTCAACGTATCCAAGAAAGGTTCGAGATCAACATCCCGCAGGAAGGCGAGAAACGGATACTGCTCGACGATTTCGCCATCCTGCCAGCGCTGCACCAATGCCTCGATGCCTTGAGGCACGATCCGCGTTGCCAGCACGGTGAACTGCTGCACGAGCGTCGGCAGCGCGACCGCCAGCAGCGCCGCGATGAAGAACACGACGAGCAGCAGCGACAGGATGGTGGCAACCGGACGCGATACCCCGCGCCCGATCAGGTAGCGGATCGGCATCGTGAACAGCACGACCAAGATCACCGACGCCAGCGTCAGCATGAGGATGCCGCGTACGATCCACGCGGCGACCAGCAGAATAATCACCAACAGCGCAATCAGAACCCAGCGCGTCACCGAGCCATATGCCGTATTAGGTGAGATTTGGTGCATGGGGATACTCTTATCTCCGGCGAACCACGCATAGCACATTCATAAGAACAATTCGACGGTGATAAAGATACGCGGCAGGGTTACAAGCCGACGTATCGCACCACACATAAAGTGAGATCGTCGAAAGCGGGCATCCCGCAGCAGAATTCATCGACCGCATCTTCCAGCGCGCGCAGCATCTCTTCCGCCGACGTACCCGCGTTCTGCGCGACCGTCTGGGCGAGCCGCTGCTCGCCGAAGTAATCGCCGGATGGGTCTTCGGCATCGGTCAGCCCGTCAGTGTAATAAACGAGTACATCGCCGGGCTGCAAAAGCAGTTCGAGCGTCCCTAACGGGTTGTTCGGGAACCACCCCGCCGCCCGACCGCCGCGCGGCAAGAAGCGCTGTTCGCCCGTCGAAGGGCGCAGGAAGAACGGCGGATTATGCCCCGCATTCACACCTGACATCCGCCCATCCGGGTGAAATGTGCTGTAGTATATCGTGACGAACATGCCGCTTTCCGTATCCTCGACGAGCAGATCGTTCGTCCGCCCGACGGTATCGACGCCGGACAAGCCCGCGAACGCATGGGTGCGAATCATGCTGCGCGTGGATGCCATGAACAGCGCCGCCGGAATTCCCTTGTCGGAGACATCCGCGATCACTACGCCAAACGTGTGATTCGACAGCGGGAACATATCATAGAAATCGCCCGCCATCTCGCGCGCTGCCCGCCACTGTGCGGCGATCTCGTAGCCGGGAATGCTCAGGATTTTACGCGGCAGCAGCGACTCCTGAATTTCACGCGCCATTTGAATTTCCCGGTCGATCCGACCGCGATCCACCGCAAGGCGATACAGGCGCGCGTTTTCAATGGCGACGGCGGCTTGCCCTGCCACCGCGTTCAGCAAGAGCAAATCCTCTTCTTTGAAGTTGTTGTTGCGAATAGCGGAGTCCACATAGACGACGCCGATCAACCGGTCTTTGACCATCATCGGCGCGCACAAAATGGCGCGCAACCCCTGCATGATGATGCTCTGCCCGACCTTGTAACGGTTGTCGTACTGCGCGTTGTTGGTCAGCAGCGATTGGCGCGTAGACACGACCTCGTTGACCACCGATGTGCTGTAGCGCGCCTCCGACTGAATCGTCTCGCCGGTCAACCCGCGTGCCACCCGCACGCTCATTTGCGCACCATCTGGGTCTTCCGACACCATCAAGAAACCGCGCTGCGCCCGCGTCACCTGCATGACCGAATCCATGACGGTATTCAACACCTCGTCAAAATCGAGGCTCGAATTGATCGTCCGCGTGATCGAGTACAACGTCAGCAGATGTTCTTGCCCAATCTTATCAAGATGCGGTTGCTCGATCATGTGAAGCCTTTACGCTAGGTGGGACATGCGACTAAAACCGGAGACAGCCTCATTATAGCACTTCCCGACATCGACACGAGAAATCGCGCTATAATTCCCGTAAATCTTCCTTGACTCGATAAAGGTTATTGCCATGCAGTTTGATGTCACTATTTTTCCCGACAATTTAAACACCGTTGGCGACCTCGCCCGCGCCGTCGAAGATCACGGTTTCGCGGGGTTGTGGACCTCCGAGACGGCGCACAACCCTTTCTTACCACTCACCCATGCCGCCGCCGCGACGAAGCGGATTTTGCTCGGCACCGCGATTGCCGTCGCTTTCCCGCGTTCGCCGATGGTCACGGCGCAGATCGCATGGGATTTGGCGGAACAATCCGGCGGACGCTTCGCGCTCGGTTTGGGGACGCAGGTCAAGCCGCACATCGAGAAGCGCTTCAGCACCGAATGGTCAGCGCCGACGCCGCGCCTGCGCGAATACATCGAGTCGCTGCGCGCGATCTGGAAGAACTTCCAAACGGGCGAACCACTGCGCTACCTCGGCGAACATTACCGCTTCACGCTGATGACGCCGTTCTTCAAGCCCGGCGCGATTGATCACCCGGACATCCCGGTCTATATCGCCGGTGTCAACGAACATTTATGTCGGTTAGCGGGCGAAATGTGCCAAGGCTTTCATGTGCATCCCTTCCATACCGTGCGCTATTTAAAAGAATTGATCATCCCGAATGTCGAACAGGGCGCGGCGAAGACCGGACGCAGCGCGAAAGACTGCGCCCTAAGCTGCGCGATCTTTGTCGTCACGGGAAACAACGCCGACGAGATCAAACAGAGCGAAGTCGCCGTCAAGTCGCAGATCGCATTCTACGCCAGCACGCCGAGCTACAGCTCGGTGCTGGAACTGCACGGTATGGGCGATCTGCATGTGCAGTTGAACGAACTATCACGGCAGGGACGCTGGTACGAAATGGGCGACTTGATCAGCGACGATCTGCTCAACGAGATCGCCGTCGTCGCACCCATCGACGAGTTGGCTCATGCGGTCAAAGCGCGCTATGATGGGCTGCTGGATCGGGTCGGCTATTATTTCCCGTTCGTCCCCGGTGAAGCCGACAAAGCCGCGCTGTGGAAGAATGCCGCCGCCGTGTTCAGCAATTAATATTCACAAAAGGAAACTCATGACTACTCCAATTCAATATGCCCGCGATCACGCGGAGACGTTTCGCCAGCAGTTGTTTGAACTGCTGCGCATCCCCAGCGTCAGCACGGACTCTGCCTATACAGGTGAGGTGCGCCGCGCCGCCGACTGGTTAGCCGCCGATCTCAAGCGCATCGGAATGCAGAATGTCGCCGTCATGCCGACAGCGGGGCATCCCGTCGTGTATGCGGACTGGCTCAATGCGGGCGCGGACAAGCCCACCGTGCTGATCTACGGGCATTACGATGTACAGCCCGCCGATCAGAAGAAGGATGGCTGGTCAAGCGCGCCGTTCGAGCCGGAAGTACGTGACGGTTTCATTTACGCACGCGGTTCATCCGACGACAAAGGGCAGGCATTCGTCCATGTCAAGACGGTCGAGTCGTATCTGGCGACCGATGGCAAGCTGCCGGTCAACGTAAAGATGCTGCTCGAAGGCGAAGAAGAAATTGGCTCGAAGAACTTGCAGGATTTTCTAAAGACGTATGCCGACATGCTGCGCGCTGATGTCGCCGTGATTTCCGACACAGGCATGACGGATGTTGATCAACCGGAGATCACGCGGGCGCTGCGCGGCTTGACTTACATGCAGCTTGACGTGCAGGCGAGCAAGATCGACTTGCACAGCGGCGGCTACGGCGGCGCGATCCACAACCCAGCCTTGGCGCTGGCGCAGATCATCGCCAAGCTGCACAACCCGGATAACAGCATCGCCGTCCCCGGCTTCTACGACAAAGTGCGTCCACTGACCGATACCGACCGCGCCGAAATCGCCAGCCTTGCCCTCTCGGACGAGAAATACATGGAGATCACCGGAGCGCCGGGCATATGGGGCGAAGCCGGTTATACGGCGGACGAACGCATCACCGGACGCCCCACGCTCGAAATCAACGGCTTGTTGAGCGGGTGGACGGGCGAAGGCGCGAAGACCGTGCTGCCCGCGAAGGCGATGGCGAAAATTAGCTGCCGCCTCGTCGCCGATCAAGACCCGGTTGAGATTTACGAACTGGTCAAGGCGTACGTCGCGCAGATCACCCCGCCGACCGTGCGCGCCGAGCTCAAGCTGCTCAACATGGGCGACGCCGCGCTGATGGAAACCGACATGCCCGAAATGCAAGCCGCCGTCCGCGCCTACGAGCGCGGGTGGGGCAAAGCGCCGCTGTTCGCGCGCACGGGCGGGAGCATCCCCGTCGTCGCAGACTTCAAGCGCATCCTCGGCGCGCCGACGATTATGCTCGGCTTCGGCTTGAACACCGACGGCGCGCATGGTCCCGACGAGCATTATTCGTTGGAAATGTTCCGCAAGGGCATCGACACGGCGATCTACTTCCTCGAAGAAGTGGCGAAGTAGAACCAGTTAAAAGGTGAAAGTAAAAAGTGGAGCTGTCCATGCGCTCCACTTTCTACTTTCAACTTGCTTTATTCCACCCACTCGCGCCTGAACTGACTCCACTCGGTTTCGTCGGTCGTCCAGTAGCCATAGATCACCACGCCGCGCACAAACGACGCTGTTTCGCCCGCCTGCTCGATCCCCAGCTTGATTCCATCTATCGCCGCCGGGACGGTTTCGACCAGCGGATCGTGACCGGGCAGTTCCGCATCATACGTCGGGATGCCGATCAAGACCTGCGTGCCGATGTCCAATTCTGCCATCGCCCGCGCATAAGTCTCGACCTGATACGCCATCCAGCGCGAGTAATCGGCGGGCGCGGTGAGCGCGCTGTTATACGCCATGACCGCCATTTGATCGACCAGCAGCGCGACGCTCTGCTTGTAGGCTTTCTCCCAGATCGTCCCCGGCGTGATCAGCGCGGGCACGGGAATGCCCGCACCGAGCGGACTCCAATCGGGCGGGATGGCGGCAGCAATCGGCACATCCAACCCGACGACGCTCCGCGTCTTGCGCAGCAGTTCGAGGAAGTTCTGATCATCGTTCCACACGGGTTCGACATTCAAGAAGACGCCGTCGAAGCCAAACTCGGTGACTACTCGCCCGCTGAAGGCAGCGACCGCGTCCAGCACTTCGACTTCATCCATGCGGTAGCCGTCGCCGCCGTTGACGGGCAGGCTGATCCACCCGATCAGCTCGACGCCGGGGTCTGCCAGTTCCAGCCGCTCGCGGAACGACTTGACGCGATCCCAAGCGCCTGTGTCTGCCTGCCGCCATGTGTTGTCGTCTTGCAGCCAGCTTACCCACGCGTAGACCGTGCCGATCTTGTTATCGCGCAACTGCTGTGCCAGCGCCTTGATCTCGTCGTCGGTGCGTTCCTCGTAGGTCCATTCGGTGCCGATCCAGATCGCATTCGGGTTGACCTCCGGCGGCTGGTTGCGCAGCCGTCCGAGCGCGAAAATCACGATCACGACCAGCAGAATCGACCCGATGACGTAGAATGCGCCGCGTCCGATCTTCAGGTTGATTTTCGGCAGGTTAGTCGGCACGCTGATCTGGCGGCGCTGGCGCGGCGGACGTGAACGCGGCACGGCGTCGGCGCTGCCGAGCGGAACGGCGTGAGTCGTCCCGGTCTGCCGCTTGCGTTTCTCGATGCGTTCGCGCGCTTTGCTGTGACGGCGCGAGGGCTGCGGCGTGGCGTCCGGGTCAAGGTCATCGGTCGGCACGGGCGGCATAGGACGCGCGGGCGTCTGTTCGCTCGACCATGCGGTTACCGGGCGCATCGGACGTGAAGGCGTGGGTTCATCTCCCGGCTCATCAAAGGGAGTCAAACGCTCCGGCGGATACTCCGGCGGGTATTCCGGCAGATCATCATCCATTGGCGGTTCAGCGTTATAGGGATCTCGGCTCATCGGCTTTCTCGTTGACTCAACGGCTACCCGGCGATGCGATCAAGCAAACGCGGCAGCAGGATCAGCACTACAATCACGACGAACACTATCGAACTCACGAGCGCGGCGGTCGAAGCGACATCCTTGCCGATCTTCGCCAGCGGATGCGGATCGCTCGTCCCCAAGTCGATTGCCGCTTCAATCGCCGTGTTCAAGCACTCCGTGACCCATACGCCACCGATAGCGAACGTTAGCAGCGCCCAGCTCAGCACGTTGATTTGCAGCCACAAGCCGATCACGATCACAATTGCCGTGACAATCGTCGCCAGCTTGATGCTCTGCTCGTGCGTCAGGACGTAGAGCAGCCCCGCAACCGCGTATTTCACACTCGCCAAACGGTTCGGGTTCGACTTGCGTCCCGGCGGGTCAAGTTTCATCGTACCGGTGATGCCGAGGTCGATCTCTTGACCGTCCGGTGTCCGCAGCACATCTTTCTTTTCGACTTCAGCTTGCGTCGCATCATTGTCAGGCGTTGGCTGATCGCTCAAATAGTGTCCCCTCTACCCTACTCCTAGTTTGGTCAGCAGCGGCGGCAGCAAGATGATTAGCCCGATCACCACCGACGCGACCGCGCCCAGCAGCACCGCCGCCGAGGCGACATCTTTGCCGACCTTCGCCATCGGGTGGTACTCGCTGGTCGAAAGATCAATCGCGGCTTCGACCGCTGCGTTGATGAACTCTGCCATCCACACCATCGTGACGGTGAGGATGAGAATTGCCCAACTGATCGGTTCGACGCCGAGCCACGCCGCCAGCCCCAATACAAAAATGCTGGCAAACGCCTGAATCCGTGTGTTCTTCTGCCGCCGGAGCATGTATATCCAGCCTGCCAGCGCGTAGCTCAAGCTCTTCACGCGATTCGTGCTCGTCTTGTAGGCGAAATCATCCGGGTTGATGCGCGACGTCCCTACCAGCGCGTCGATCATCTTGTGCTGTATGTCAGTCTTCGTCATGATCTGTTCCCGCTTCCAACGCCGGAACGATGTCAGGCGAGATGCCTAGCGCCGTCAGCGCTGTTTCTTGAGCTTGCCACATTTCGGCTTTATGTTCCATTGTATCGTGGTCATAGCCAAGCAGATGCAGCGTTCCGTGCACGACCAGCAGCGCGAGGCTGTCCATCAACGCGTGACCTTCACGCTGCGCCTGTGCCGATGCATACGGGTAGGCGATGATCAGGTCGCCGAGATACGGCGGCTCACCGGGCATGGGCGGAATATCCGCCGGGAATGACAGCACGTCCGTCGGAGCGTCGACGCCGCGAAAATCGCGGTTGAGCGACGCGACATCCTCATTGCTCGTGACGACAATCGTGAGCGTCGTACCCTCGGCGACATCGTGGCGCGTCAGCACCGCGCCCGCTGCCGCTTGCAAGCGCGCGGCGTCGAAAGCGTAGCCGTCGTCGTTCTGTACGTCGATCTCAAACTGGTTCTCAGGCTGATGTTCAGACATCATCTTCTTCGCGTTCCTTCTCCGGCGGATTCATCCGCTGGGTGCGCCGCAGCGGCGGGACTTCGAGCAAGGGCGACTCCTCGTTCTCGTCGTCATCCGCTACCGGGACGATCTCGGTCGTTTGCCGCTTCGGAGCGGCGGGCGGCGCAGGCGACGGATCGCTCGTGACGGCTGTTTCTTCCGGGCGCGAATAGACTTCAATCGGAATCTGCTGCGTCATGGCGATCTGCGGACGCCGGGGCGACGCAGGATAGTTGATGCGCGGGTGGAACACCGCTTGCAGCATGTCGATGAAGATCTCTCTGATCATGTTCAGGTCACGGAGCGTCAAGCCGCATTCGTCAAGCTGACCATCGCGCATCCGGCTGTCGAAGATGCCCTGCACAATATCTGCGATCTCGGACTTATGCCCCGGTTTGCGCGCGCGCACCGTGCTTTCGCAGCTATCCGACAGCATCATGATCGCCGTCTCGCGGGTTTGCGGCTTGGGACCGGGATACGTGAACTCGCTGATGTCCACTGCTTCATCATCGCCGACGGCTTCGAGTGCCTTACTGTAGAAATATGTGACCTGCGTCGTGCCGTGATGTTCCAGAATGAAATCACGGATGCGTGCGGGCAGCCGCGCTAGCCGCGCCAGTTTATCCCCGTCGATCACATGGTCGATGATGATCGCCGCGCTGCGATACGGATCGTTCAGCGCGTCGTGCGGGTTGACGTTATCGACCTGATTCTCGACGAAAAAGCCGGGATTATTGATCTTGCCGATGTCATGGTACAGCGCCGCCACGCGCAGCAAATCCGCGTCCGCGCCGATGGCGCTCGCCGCTTGCTCGGCAAGGTTGGCGACTTGCAGCGAATGCTGGTACGTCCCCGGCGCTTGCCGCAGCAAGCGCTGCAACAGGGGCTGCTGCGGCTGGCTCAACTCGACCAGTTTGAGACTCGTCGGCAGGTTGAACAGCAGCGTGACCGCGTACATGCCCGCCAGCGCGGTCATGGCTGCCAGCACGCCGTTGATCAGCGCGTAGAGGATCAGCGTGGCGAAGGTCGAGTTGTCCGAATCGAGCGATCCCAGATTGAACAGCGTGACGATGATCGCGTTGGTCAAGCTGATGACTACGCCGGCGATGAAGTAGCTGTTCAGGCGCTCCGAGCGGCGCAAGATCAGCACGCCGACCATGCCGCCAACGCCGATCAACATGGTGAGTTCGAGCGAATTGCTGCTCATCAAGCCGACGAGCAGCGCCAGCGCAAACCCGGCGACGATTGCCACTTCGGTATGCGTGATCGCCACCAGCAGCAGCGCCATCGCCGCCGCCGGGAAGATATAGATCAGGTTGTCACCGCCGCTGAACAGACGCGCGCCCACCAGTGTCAGCACGAACACCGCCGCCAGCAGTCCGAGCGAACGCGGACTGGTATTGAATTTTTCGGGAAACCGGGCGATATAGAGCGCCAAGCCGACCATCACCAGCAGGCTGGCGAGGAATGCACGAATCACCATCTGCGCGCGGCGATCCGGCGTGCTGAGAAGTTCCAGCGCGTCGAGCGCCTCGTAGTCTGCCGCTTCGATGCGCGCCCCCGCCCGCACGACGATCTGCCCGCGCTCGAAAGAGCGGCTTTGCGGTGAGATCGCTTGCGCGGCGGCAAGGCGCGCCGCTTCGGTCGCGGCGGCATTCGGGAAGCGATTCGGACGGATCAAGTCGCCGACGATGCCGACCACCACCGCCGCCGCCTGCGGATCGAAGCGCAGCGACACCTGCGTCGGCAGTTGATCCGCGACCTGTAACAATTCGATTTCACGGATCGACTCGCGCATCACTCGTTCCAGCACCACGATCATCTCGTCGGAGACTGCGCCCCACGTCGCATCGTCCATATTGAGGATCGTCTCGACCACCGCCAGATCGAGCGTCAGCGCCGAAATCGCGTTGATGTCGGCGGCTTTCTGCGTCGGCGTACCGAATGCATCGTGGCGCACGTTGTCCACGTATTCGACGATCTGGCGCAGCAGTTGAAGCTGCTGACGGGCGACATTCGGATCAGGTGGATCGTAGAACGGGTTGATGTTCTCCACCGCTTCATCGCGGACGCGCTGCGTCAGCACTTCGCTGATGTACGTCACACTGAACGGCGCGCGAATATCAACCGGGGCGATGCTGCCGACTTGCAGCGCATTGATCGCGTTCTGCGTGACGAACAAGCTGTCAAAGGCGATGATAATCGTCGAACACAGCACGAACGTCAGCGCGATCAGCGTCAGCAGCAGGCGATACAGCGGTTCCTCCCGCCGCGCCGGGGGAAAATATCGGTCAAACAACCGGGAGGCTCCGCTCAACATCGTTATGAACTCAACTGCTCCCGTACGACTTCGTTGACCAGCTTGCCATCGGCAATACCCTTGACCTTAGGCATCAGCGCGCCCATCAATTTGCCCATTTCTTTCGGCGAGGTGACGCCGGTCTGCTCGATAGTCTGGCGCACGATGGCGCTGATTTCCTCGCGCGTGAGCTGGCGCGGCAGAAATGTCTCGATGATGGCGATTTCGGCTTCTTCACTCGTGGCGATATCCTCACGCCCCGCTTTGCGCGCTTCGTCGGCGCTTTCGCGGCGCTTCTTGACCTCTTTTTGTAGGATCGCCAGCACGTCATCGTCCGCCAGCGTCTTCTGGCTGTCGATTTCCACCTGCTTGACCGCGCTTTGCATCAGCCGGATCACGTCGCGGCGCGCGCTGTCCTTGGCGACCATCGCCGCCTTGAGCGCCTCGTTGAGTTGTACTTTTACGTCCATTCCATGTCCATTTCGATAAGGGGCAGTACGCTGGCGATCCCTTTCGCCGCGTCATACCCGGTGATCTGCGCCGGAACCATCAACCCGGTCAGCACACGCGGATGCAGCGCGCTGACGCGGATATAGTTATCAGTATAACCCACGTTGACAAAGCCTTCCTGAGCAGCCCCTGAGATATGCTCCCAGACAACCGGACGGGTCGCGCCGATGTAGCGTTCGGCGTAGCGTCGTTCCAGCTCCGCGCCGAGCGCGATCAAGCGCGCGCTACGCGTCTGCTTCACGTCTTCGGCGATGTGACCGCGCATCCGCGCCGCCGCCGTGCCGGGGCGCTTGCTGTAGCGGAAGACATGCAGCCCGGCGAAATCCATCGCGCGGACGAACGCCTCGCTGATGGCGAATTCCTCGTCCGTCTCGCCGGGAAAACCGGCGATCACGTCGGTGGTGATGCACGGATCGGGGATTGCCGTCCGCGCCGCGTCGATCAGCGCGCGGAACTGCGCCTGTGTCGTCTTGCGCAGCATCCGCTTGAGCGTCGCATCGCACCCGCTTTGCAGCGGCAAATGCAAATGCGGGCACAGGCGCGGATCACGCCACAGCGTGAAGAATTCCGGCGTCAAGTCCCACGGTTCGAGCGACGACAGGCGCAAACGCGGGATGTCCGTCTCGCTGAGGATCGCCCGCACCAGCGTGATCAAGCCGTCGCGCTCGCCGCGATCTTGCCCGTACGAGCCGAGATGCACGCCGGTCAGCACGGCTTCTTGATAACCCATCGCCGTCAGCATTCGGATTTCTGCGACCACGTCGGCTAAAGCGCGGCTGCGCCCTGCCCCGCGCGCGAGGGTCGTCACGCAGAAGGTACAGGCGTTATCACAGCCATCCTGCACTTTCACGAACGCCCGCGTGCGCGCCAAGTGCGTCGGCGTATCCCGGCTGATCGGCTCAAGGTCGAACGGCTCGATCTCCTTCCCGGTGATCGCCGTCACGAGGCGATCTTTCGCGCCGTTGTCGATTACGCGCGCTACGCCGGGGATAACCGCGATCTGATCCGGGGCGATCTGCGCGTAGCAGCCTGTCACGGTGATCGCCGCGTCATCGTTGGCGCGATTCAGTCCGCGCACAAGGCGGCGGCTGGCACGGCTGGCGTCTTCCGTGACCGCGCACGTATTCACGATGATCTGATCCGCCAGCGCGGGATCATCGACAATTTCATGTCCCTGCCGACGGAACTCCCGCGCCATCGTCTCGATTTCGCTCTGGTTCAACCGGCAGCCTAATGTCCGCAAATGAATTCGCATACCTTCGCCATCTCGCTGCCTAGACCCCATCTCGTCCAAGCTCCGCTTGGATGGGATGGGGGTGAGTTACTCCAGCTTACGACCCCATCACGATGAGGTTATCAAACTCCACACTTACGCCCGCGTCCGCGCCTTCAATTGTCTGGATCACGACGCCAATCTGACCCTGTGCGATAGAGGCGTCCGTCAGCGTGTCGAGCATCTGCCCATCAATACAGGTATCCATCATATACATGCTTTGCGCGGCAGGGTTGTTGGGGACACACACCTGCACCCGCTGCTCGTTGACATAAAACTCGAACTGGTCGCCGCGCGCGACCACCCGCAGACGGTTGACCGCGCCGATCCCCATGTTGACGACCGGCGACTCGATCCATGTGCTGAGTTCGGTTACATCGCCGTTGACCACCCGCGTCACCTGATAATAGCCGTCGCTGCTGACCATGAAAGTGTAGTAATTGCTCCGGTCTTGCAGGCGGTAGATCACGCCGTAGCCGTTGTTTTCCGGTCCCGCGACCGCGCTGCCCGTTACGGCGAGGTCGAAATCGGCGAAGCGCGCCTTCGTCACCGAGTAGTTGCCGTTGTTGACTTCATTATTCGTCAAGCGGATCACGCCGCCATCAATCACGGCGCTGCGCCGTTCGTTATACTGCTCCCACTCGTCTTGCAGCCCGTCGAATGCTGCCGCGTACAGCAGATCGCCCGCGCTGCCCGTCGTGATGTAATGCCAGTTCGCCGCTGCTGCGTTCAGTTGAATCAGCCCCGCTAAGGCGAGGATCAGCACGCCGATGATCAACAAGGTTCTCAACGCGGTGGTACGCGGAGCGGTAGTATCCATTGCCATTACCCTCTTGGGTTGTCCAATGCGAATTGTAACACAAGATCAATTATCTAAGGTCGCCAGCCGGTACGCGGCTTGATACAGGCTGTTGCGCGCCACTGCGGCGTAAAAGACATAGATCACGACGGTGATGATCGTCCAGAACAGAAACAGCATCCCGATAATGATGATCGGATCGGGGATGTACAGGAACGCCGTGACTTGTACGAGAAACAGCAGCACCATGATGATCAAGCCCTGCGCGATCCAGAAAGCGATCAGCGTGAAGCCTCCGTTCAAGGTCGCGCTGATACCGTGCCGCGTCCGCGCCGATACCGCCACCCCTGCCGCCGTGATCGCCTGTGCGCGCCAGTACGGTTCGATGATATATGTGGCGCAGGTTAGCAGGATGATCAGCCCTGTGCCGATGAAAACCTCCGGCGTGACTGGCGCTGTGTTCTGCATGTTCTCGAAGTACAGATACGCCAGCGCGGCAAGCGCCATCACGACGATCCACAGGCGCAGCCACATGATGCGCGCCGTCATGCGAAAAACACGCACCCGCGCCAACTCGCGCTTGGCGGCGACGATCTGTGTCGGGCGGATCAGGGTCAAGCGGATCAGATCGGCGCGGTTCTCCGTGAAATCACTGCTGATCGTGCCGAGCGACGCCGAAACCGCCACAAAGTCGAGGATCACGTTCAACCCGATGGAGCCGAGCACCGCGAACGCAAGGAAGTTGCCGAGGAAATTGTTTCGCCAGTAGCCGTAACTATAGCTGTTCGGGTTGAGCATCAGGACTTCATTCGCCAGCGCCAGCCCAAAGCAGATCGCGAGGACGACGAGCATCTGAATGCCCCAGCGAAACGTTCGCCGCCGGAGCAGTCGCCATGACGAACCGAAACGAATGGTGCGGGCGTCGGTGCGAAACAGCGGATTATCCCACAGCGTTGGCGGGGGCAGTAAACGTGCCAGTGGATCGAACATGAAGCATAATCCTCAATCATGCATGAGCAGAAGCCGCCATGCGGCGTGTCGCAAACTTGCCGTCTGCACGAACGAATAGAACCCGTAGATCGTCCCGCCGGCAACCGCTACCAGAAACGGAAAGCAGACGATCAGCGCGAATTCGTCGGCGAATACCAGCACAAGCGAAAACGACAGCACGAACGCCAGCGCGACGATGAAAATTCCCTGCGCCAGCCAGAACGCCAGCAGCGCGAAGCCTGCCGCCAGCGTCGTGCTGACGCCATTTAGCATCCGCGCCGACAGCGCCACACCGAGCGCCGTCACGGCTTTCATGCGCCAGTACGGCTCCAGCACGTAGATGATCGCGCCGATCCCCACCATCATATAGGGATAGGCGAAGAACGTCGAGGATGCGCCTGTGTTCGGGGTGATGATTTCCAGCGCCAGCGCGAACACGCCGAAGATCACGAATGCCAGCCGCAGCCAGACGACGCGCGCGGTGGCGAACCAACCGCGCACCTGCGCGACCGCGTACTGTTTGGCGACGAACTGCGCCGGGCGCATGAGGGACAAGCGGATCAAATCGTAGCGCCCCGCATTCACCGCGCCGTTGATCACGCCGAGCGCCGCGCTCAGGCTGTTGAAGTCAATGGCGATGTCGAAGGTCAAGCCGAACGCCATGCACAGCAGCCAGTAGATGCGGGTGAAGTCACGCAGCCACGTCTGCGCATCCCGTTCGACGGGCAGCAGCCACAGCAGCGCCGCCAGCCCCAACCAGATGCCGACGACGGTGACGAGCGATTGAGAAAACCATGCGACGGTGCGGTCGCGCATCCGCCACCAACTGCCGCCCCAGTGGACGGCGCGTGCCTGCGCGCGAAAGAGGGAATCAGTCCAGAGGGTTTGGGGTGGGAGTACTCTCGAAAGTAGGTTCATCGGTGAACCCTACGGCAGCCAGCAGGTCTGCTTGGTCGGCATCGAACGCCTCCAAAATCGCCTGAAACTTCGGATCGTTACCTGACAGCGTGACCGCATACTCCAACCAGCGGCGCGCGGTCACGACATCGCCGACCAGTTCGTACGCTGCGCCCAGCTCCGCATAGATCGCCGGGTTAAGCGGATCGAGCGCCGCCGCCGTGATGATTGCGTCGAGGCTGGCGCGGCGGTCGCCTATCGTGCGGTAGTGCAGCCCTTCCAATAGACGCACCTGCGCATCATCCGGTTCCAGTGCGACTGCCGCCTGAATCAGCGCGCCGCCGTCCTTCCCCTGTTGATCGCGCACGAAACCGCTGTAGGCATAACCGCGTGCCGAAGGCACTTGCTCAAACGCGAGTTCGGCATATGCCCACAGGCGCGCCTCTGCCAGCGCCATCCCGACCCGCAGCGGATCGCCGCGCCGCGCCCCTTCGATCACCGGGGCGAGCGTCTCACCGTAAGCAGGCAGCGCCGCTTGCAGATACGGCAGCGCGCGTTCCGGCGCGACGGCGGCGAAAATCACGCCGAGCTGGAAGTTCGCCCAACTGTCCTCAGGCTGCTGTTCCAGCAGACGCAGCAGCGTATCCGCCGCGCGCGACCACTCGCCCAGTTCGACATAGGCTTCCGCGAGTGCCCGGACGACTGCCGGATCATCGCCCGCGTTTTCCCAGTAGGCAGCCGCCCGTATGAGATCGCCAGAATCGCGCCATAAGTCACCCGCGCGGCGCGCCAGTTCCGGCGTCCAGCCATCACGCAGCGCGAGTCGCTCAATATGATACAGTGCCTCCATCACCCTTTCCTCATTAACGGGGCGAATCAGGCTCGATTGTAGGGCAAGCAGGGAGATCAACACGAGGACGAGCAGCACTCCGAAGCGCGCTGCTCGTTTGCGGGAAAACAGCATCAACCGGATGCGCTGCTGAGCGCGTTCCGCACCACCTGCACCACTTCGTCCGGTGTGAACGGCTTGATCAGGTAGTTGTGCACGCCGTGCAGCTTGCCAACCAACCGGTTGGCGGGGTCGCCATACGCGGTGATGACGATGACGATGGGCATCCTGCCGCCCGACTCGCGCTGGCGGTCTTTGATGCTCTCAAGGACTTTCCAGCCGGTGATGTCCGGCAAGCCAATATCCAGCAGCACAATATCGGGCATCATCGCGTTGAAACGCACGAAAGCGCGTCCGCCGTGACTTTCGTGTGCCGTGATCATGCCCATGTGTTCCAGCGTCACCTGTAGGATTTCCGCCAGCTCCGCCGTATCTTCGATAATCAAGACGGTCGGGCGCTGTCCTTGGGTGACTTCGAGGACACCTTGCGTTTCGGCAGTGGTGCGCGAAGCATCTTGCCGATCATCGTGGTCTGCTCCTTCGCCGGACAGGACGACCGCGTTGATCAACCCTGTTTCGGCGGCAGGCGGAACGTTCAATCCAGTCAGGCGCAGCGGCGGCATAACCGAGGTTTGCGTCACCTTGCGGGCTTCGACACCCTCCCCTTTTTCGCGCGCACCCCCAGCCTGTGGATCAGTTATAATGACATTGTCGGCTAGCCGTTCTGACATTGAACTTAGCCCCAACCATAATAAAAGAGAACGCCTGTAGTATAACATGCTAACGCAGGATGTTCGACAAAGGACTTGAAAGGGTTTCTTGATGCATCCGCCGATCTTTCATTATGAAACATCGCGCCCTCTTCATCACAACGGCGATTGCAGCATTCTCGGCGTGACGCCGGACGGCGCTCTGTACGTCGAAGAAATCTATGCGGAGGACTGCTGGTTGGCGCAGCACGCCTTCGCAGCGGACGGAACGCTAATTGCATCGGTTGACGAGTCGAACGGGATGAACACCAGCGTCGTGCCGCTGGCACTGCCTGACGACGTGATCAAGCCGCAGGCGGGCTGGCACTGCATGGCGCTGAATTACGCCGGGGCGCGCCATCGCGGGCAGCGCCTCCCCGAACGGGTCGGCGATCTTGTGCTGCCGCTGTCCATCGCCGATAAAGTCGCGCTGGCGCAGCGGCTTAAGCTCGACCTGCCGCAGTTGATCGGCATCGCAGAAAGCTATGTCCTCGCCGAAACCGAATTGATCCACCCGAACCTATTCCTGATCTGCCGCCGGATTCGCTTCGCCTACGCGCTCCCTGCACCGCAAACCGACGCCGACGGCGAAATCTACGACTACGACACGCGCGTGATCTACGCCGCCCACTTCTTCGACCTGCTGGTGGAGGAAGAACGCCCGACGAGCGCCATGCTGACCGATCTCGCGGATAATCTGCTCCATCGCCCGATGGACTGCCTGCTGCACGGAGATCGGCTGTACGTTGCCGACGGCGGCGCAGATGAGCGCCTCAGTCAGATTCACGTCTGGCGGGTCGAATGGACGGAAAAACCGCCCACGCCGGAGGAAACCTTGCGGAAGAAGTTATACGGATGAATAACAAGTTGATCTCTTGCTTCTTGACCCCTCCCCGAATGCCAAGCTTCGCTTGGACAGGAGGGGCGCAAGCAGACTCGTGTTTGCGCCTTCCCCCGGATTCGGGGGAAGGTTGGGATGGGGGTTTCGTGAACGGACGCAGGGTCGCTCGTGCGTGGATTTGTCTCATGATGATCATATGTTTGAGCGCCGTCGCCCATGCCGACACCGTCATGGACGGGGACATCATCCGGGTGTGTCCGCCCGTAGGGATTCAAGCGCGCACCGCCGAATTCGACGCCAACGGCATCATCTTGACGTATTTCGACAGCACCGCGCTCTGGGTTTATGATGTAGCGACCGACCGGCGTTACCCCCTGCCCGATTCCAACCCGTGTACGACCAACTGCCGCCTCTCGCCCGACGCGCGCTGGATCACCTACTTCAACGACGCGACCAACGCCTATAACCGGATGCGCTTAAACGGAACAGAACGCACCTTGATCACCGCCTACGCCGCCGATGTCGAATGGTGGTCGGACGAGATGTACTTGATCTGGACGCCTGCCCGTTCCGCCTATCTGCGCCCGCTCGACGCGGATGTGCGCGAATACCTGACCGTTCCCGGCGTCGTCTCCGTGCAGCCCGGTGGACGCTACGCGGTGCTGCTCCAGCAGGACGGCGACACCTTCTCGCGCACACTGGTCAACCTTGCCGAACCGCGTGAGCGGGTGCTGCTCGGCGAAGACCGCGCCTATTACAACACGCAGCACTGGTCGCCGGATGGCACATGGCTTGCCTACGTTGAACCTGTCGGCGACGATGCGCGTATCACTGGTGAACTCTTCGGCATTCAACCGGGTATGATGGAACCCGTTCAGTGGACAAACTTCGCGGCGGCGTATGGCGCGGCGCGCATCAATGGGATCGCCGTCGGCGATCTGGCATGGTCGCCCGATAGCCAGCGGATCGCTTTCTGGGTGACCGAAGTCACGGGCGCTGACCCACTCGCCAACACAGGAAATGCTATGATTCACGTCCTCGACCTCTCGACGAACGAGATCACCGCGTACTGCGGCTACAGCACGCCGGACGCCACGCCGAATCCGCCGCGCCTGTCATGGTCGCCGGATGGACGCTACCTCGGCTTCGGCGGTGATGTGAGAGAGGATGGACGGAGCTATTTGCTGCTGGCACTGGAGGTCGAAACGGGCGTCTACACCGCGTTGAGCGAAGGTTTGTTCCCCGCGTTCGGCGCGCCGGACGTGGTCGCGTGGGGGCTGCCGCCGGGATGATCGCCTTTCGCTTGTGGCGTGCGCTGTTCATGCCGCCGCTGGAGCACCCCCTGTTTCGGCGCGCGCAGGCGCAGCGCGAAGCGGAGCACAAACCCGCTTTCGCCCTGCCGTTGTGGGGCTGGATCGCGCTAGGGGGCATTGGCTGCGCTCTCGTCGGAGCGCTTCCCGATTTCTATGGGGTCATCTGCTATGCCGCCGCGATTATCGTCCCGTTCGGCGTCCTGCTCTACGCGACGGTCGTCGGGATGGGCGTCACGCTGCGCGTCGCCGATGCGATTGCGGACGAACGGGCAAATCAGATGCTCGATCTGCTCGCAGTCACGCCGGACGGCTTGTTCGCGGCGCTGTGGGCATTGGCAAGCGCGACTCAAGCCCTGAGACATCCCTATAGCGGCAGACCCATGCGGCGCGTCTGGTCTGTGCGGAGCGGTCTGCTCACCACCACGCTGTTTGTCGCGCCGCTGATGACCGGGAGCTACGTGGCGCGTTTCCCGTTTATCCTTCCCGCGGAGCCATTGAATTGTTCGCTGCTGTTCTTGATCGTCATACTGCTGCTGATTGCGCTGGCGTTCTACGTAGACGACGTGTATTCCCTCGCCGACGCCAACCTGATCGGTTTGCTCGTGCCGCTGATCGTCCGCAGCCGTGCCGAAGCGCGGGCATGGGCGCTGATCAGCTTCCTGCTGCTGCAAGGTTGCGCCTATGGGTTGATGTGGCTCGGCGCGTTTCTCATCGTGCCGAGCCTCTCCGCCCGCCTGAACATCGCCCCGGTGCTGGAACTGATCGCCTTTCCGTTCGTGCTGCTCGGAATGTTCGTCGGAATTCGCGCCGCTATCGCGGTGGCACTGGCGCGGGCGCTGAGCGCACGACTGCACCTCGATGCCGCCGAGTTCCGTCTGGTATTGTCGGGGGCTGCCTGAATGCTCACATGGCGTTTGCGGCGGGCGCTCAACAATCCGCTGCGACCACGAGCGGTGCCGGATCGCGCATTTCTGCAATTGGCGCGGCATTACCGGCGCGGCAAGCCCGAGGTAGGCAGTGGTTTTCCGCGCCGTTCCCTCTGGTTCTCGATTACCCGCAGCGCCGGGATGCTGCTGCTGCCTATTGCCGCGATCCTGTTCGGCGCGCCGATCTTCATCGTGTCGCTGTTCCTCGTCGTCACCCTGTCGCCCGTCCTCGTGCCGCTGCTCAACACGCTTTACGGACTGGCGCTGACATTGAGCATCAGCGGACGCATCGCCCGCGAACATCAAGCTGGACGCTATGATCTGCTCGGCACGCTGCCGACCGGGATCGTCGGGCTGCACTGGTCATTCACCCTGAGCGGGATGCTGCAAAATCGTCTGCTGCACGATCTCGCCATCCTCATGAGCGTAATCGGGATCATTTCGTCGATCTTTGCCATCGCAGCGCTGTTCGGCGCAAATGCTGCTTTCTCATTCTTCCACTGGCTCATCGCCACCGCCGCCGCCGGCATCGTGATTCTGCTGGATAACTACGCGGCACAGGTGACGGCGGGGTTGTTGAGCATGACCGTCCCCGCGCACACGACTTCGACCGCCAACGCCCGTTTCATCACGGCGGCGGTGTTCATCCTGCTTCAGCTCACCGGCTATCTCCTGCTGCTGTTGGTGCTGCTGGTGATCGTCCCGGCATCCTTCCAGCTTTTCGGCATTAGCGACGCGCTAAGCGCCTTGACTCTGCCGCTGGCGGCGCTCGTCGTCCTCGGCAGTTTCCGCGAACTGACCATCCGCCTGTTGTGGCGGCGCTTGCCCGCCGCGCTCAACGCAACATCCGTAGAATTGGAGCGCCTATGCTAACTTGGCGACTGTACCGCACGTTGAACGAGCCGCTCAAGCGCGAGCCGCGCATCTGGCGAGGCTACGAACGCCTGCTTACGCTGCTCCACCAGCGCATCGCCGCGCGCCCGCGCCCGCAAACGCCCCATGTCACGCAGGTGATCCGCTTCATCGGGCTGCTGGCGTTCATCCCGGTGATCAACATCGCGGTGATCGGGCTGTTCTTCCCCTCCCCGCTGATCGCGCTGGCGGCGAATATGGCGTTCAGCCTGCTGATCGTGACCACCGTCAGCGGGACGATTGCGCGCAATCACGAACTGCATACCTACGACCTGATGAGCGCGCTGCCGCTCGGACGGATGGGCATCCACTGGATTCACTGCACGGCGTTTTTCGAGGCGCAGCGCCGCTGGCGGCTGCCGCTGCAAGCGATCTTCATGCTCGGCATTGTCGCGTCGCCGTTCCTGTTCGGCGCGGTCGCCTACCCGCTGACCGGGCAGCGCGCCGTCCACTTCTGGCTAATCGACGCCATCTCGTTCGCGCTGTTCCTGTTCTACGACTTCCTGAACATGCCGGTGATCGCGGCGGTGCTCGGCATGGTGATCCCGGCGTATGCGGTCAACAGCCGGAATGTACGCGGCTTCGCGCTCGGTGCGTGGGCGCTGCTCACGCTGCTGACCTACCTGCTCGCCGCAGTCATCGCGCTGTATGTTCTGCCGTCGCTGCTCGTCCGCTTCGGCGCGAACTTCAGCGCGACCATCATCATTGCGCCGAGCACGGCTGCCGTCGTGATCGCCTTCCGCGAGCTTGTCACGCGCGCGCTGTGGCATCATCTTAAGCGAACGCTGAACATCAGCGCAGTGGAACTCGATTTGATTTTGCGCTAGGCGTATAATGGGATAAGCCAAGTTGTAACGGAGCTTTGTTGTGACTGACCTGATCAATCCGAACGCCATTCCTAACACGGAATGGAAGCCTGATCCTGAACACCCGCGCCGTCGTCCCCCGTGGATCAAGGTGCGTGCGCCGAGCGGCGAAACTTACGAACGCGTCTACGGCTTGATGCGCGAAAAGAGCCTGCATACTGTCTGCGAAGAAGCCCAATGCCCGAATCTCGGCGAATGCTGGGGACGCGGCACGGCGACGTTTTTGATGATGGGCGATACCTGCACGCGCTCGTGCGGCTTCTGCGACATCAAAACCGGGCGTCCGAGTCCGCTCGACTGGAACGAACCAAATCGCGTTGCCGAGTCGGTCAAGGCGATGAATCTGCGCCACGTCGTGATTACGAGTGTCAACCGTGACGAACGCAAGGACGGCGGCGCGCCGATCTTCGCGATGGTCATTAAGCGCATTCGCCAGCTTCAGCCGGGGTGCAGTATCGAAGTGCTGATCCCTGACTTCAAGGGCAGTCCCGAAGCGCTCAAGATCGTCATGGACGCGCAGCCGGAAATCCTGAATCACAACGTCGAGACCGTGCCGCGCCTGTTCCGCAAGGTACAGCCGCAGGATCATTACGAATGGGCGATGACGACGCTGACCAACGCCAAACAGATGGATCCGCTCGTGCTGACCAAGAGCGGGATCATGGTCGGGTTGGGCGAAACGTTCGACGAAGTGGTCGAGGTTATGCGCGATCTGGCGAACTGCGGCGTCGATATTTTGACCGTCGGGCAGTATCTCCAGCCGAGCAAGCAGCATCTCGCGGTCGAACGCTTCTATCTGCCGGAGGAATTTGACCGCATCAAGGAAATCGGGTTGGAACTGGGCTTCAAGTGGGTGGAAAGCGGACCGCTCGTGCGCAGCAGCTACCGCGCCGATCAACAGGTGCGCGAATTGTCGAAGCTCAATTTTATCCGCCCGGCACAACCGGTCGACGCTCCAAACGAGTAGGGGCAACGCAAGAGGGAGTCTCAATAAACAAAAGGACGAGGCAGTGCCTCGTCCTTCTGCTTATGTTTCGATGATCTTGTCGTCGATTAACTGCTGCTGCACCTTTTGACCGCGCGGGTCGAAGGCGAAATGCTGACCGTGTAGCTGAAATTCCATGTCCTGCATCGCGCGACCGGCGCGATTCTTCTCAATTGTCCACACCACCCAATCGCGGAACTGCTTGGCGGTATACGGATTGAACGCCGCGTGGTCTTTCGACATGATCTGGTACTTGTTGTTCATGATCAACGCGATGTCCGACTCGTAGTCGAGCGCGCTGCTGCCGCGCAAGTGAAACAAGTGAATGCGCTTGCTCTTCAAGCCTTCACGATCCGCCGCGACAATCGCCCACACCGGCACGTCAAGCGACATGGCGATGTCCTTCAATCCCTCGACGATGATTGTCACCTTGTCGTTTTCGTCGCGTGGGCGTTCCGGGTGAACGGCGATCTTCTGCAAGTAGTCGATGAACACGGCGACGTTGCCGCCGGTCGCATCGCACAGGCGCGCGGTCATCTCCTTGATCGAGCGCAGCGTCGTCACTGCCGGGCTTGCCTTGACGAGGATCATGCGGTCGGCGTAGCGAACGATGCGGCTCAACCCCGGCGCGGTCTTGGGGTTGTCGCGCAGAATCGTTTGCAGCGACCCCGCGCCGCCTTCGCGCCCCATGAACTCTTTCGCGCGCTGCGCCACGATGATCTGGTACAGGTCGCGCAGCTTTAGCCCCCGGCTGAGGTCGATCTCCGGCGGGTTGATGCTTTCCAAACACAGCAGGCGGTGCATCAGATGCGTTTCGGTGTGTTCGTAGGAGAGGTAGAACACGTACTGATCCGGGCGCTGCGCGATGTTCCGCGCGATTTGCAGCGTGGCAATCGTCTTGCCGATACCCTGCGCGCCGCCAAGCAGTACCAGTTCGGTTTTGCGCAAACCGCCCCCGATAAACCCATCAAGCGGATCGAACCCGGTAGGCAGCGGGACGTAATCGACTAGATCACCGCGCGTCACGCGCTCATCTGCTTCATTGAGCACCTGTGTCAGCGTGCGTGGGAGATGCGCATTGCCGCGCGGCGCGCTCGAACTCGCCGGAGCAGGCGCTCCTGACGGTTTTGGCTGTGCTGGTTGGGGAATCGGCTGCGGGCGTTTGGCAGGTACGGCGGGTCTTTCGCTCGCTGGGGGCTGCTCGTCAGGATTTGGCGGAAACTGATCGGTGAAACGTCGGGTCGTCATTGCTGCCCTCAAATGCCATGTCTAGTATGTATCATAACGGTGGGTTGTTTTTTCTGCAATCTCCCCATGTCTCAACGCAGAAACCCGCCGCATGTCGCGCGGCGCGCCAAGATTAAGCCTCAAAATGGAGATATGATCTTATAATAGGTTAAATGTCAGTGCTAAATCATGTATTCTTATACTATCACAGCGGGGTGCTGCCCTATGTCACGCTCGAACACCTCTCCCCTGCCTGCGAATGGCATCTATCGTCTGTGGATGGCGTGGATTTCCCCGCGCAGTCCACAGCGTGAACGTGCATTTGTTGAACGCACGCTGCGCGGATTTTTGCCCGTCCTACTCATAATCGCCTTTGGGTTCGCCCTGCTCTCGGCAACGCGGTTTACACTCCCCATCATCGACCTGCTGGCATTCGTCGCGGGACCGGTTATCGCGCTCATCGTAGTAGCGCGCGGTCACATTTACCTCGGCGGCGTGATTACAGTCGCCTTCTTGGTCTTGGTTCAGGCTGGTTTGATGTTCGCCAGCGGCTACTGGGATGGTTCAGCGCTGCCGCTTGCCATGATCAACCTGCTGTTCGCCTCGCTCATCCTACCTCGCAGCCGACTGCTGTGGGCGGGGTTGGCAATCGTAATCTTCTTCATCGTCATCGTCATCGTTCAAACAAACAACGGCGCGACACCGCCGCTCGAAAATGGCGAGTCCTTTATCACGCCAACAGGAGCCAGCGCGGCGGCAGTCTTCACGATCCTACTGGTGCTGGCATATGTCAGTTATCTGCGGCGCGAGTTTGAACAGCGAGTCGCCGAGGTCAATGATCTCGTAGCGACGCTCGAAGCGCGGGTACAGGCACGCACCACCGAACTGGCAGACGCCAACGAGCAGGCGAATCATGCCCGCGCTGAAGCGGAACGCGCCAACCGCATCAAGTCGCAGTTTTTAGCGGCGATGAGCCATGAACTGCGTACACCGCTGAACTCGATCATCAATTTCAGCGAGTTCATCCGCGAAGGAATGTTCGGGGAAGTCAACGCGGAGCAGAAAGAAGCAGCGGGCAACATTGTGTCGAGCAGCCGGCATTTGCTCGCGCTGATCAACGATGTGCTCGACATCTCCAAAATCGAGTCCGGGTCGCTCCAGTTGTTCGTCGAGGATGGCGTCAGCATCGAACAGGAGCTGCGCGGGCTTGAGAAAACCGCGCAGACGCTCGTGCAGGGCAAACCGGTCAGCATCCGGTTAGAACTCGACGATCCTCTGCCTACCGTACGCGGGGATCGCTTGCGCATCCGGCAAGTGCTGCTCAATCTGATTTCGAACGCCTGCAAATTCACCGAACAGGGAAGCATAACGATCAGCGCGCACCAGCAGGACGCCAGCATGGTAATCAGCGTCGCCGACACGGGACCCGGCATTCGGCAGCAGGATATGGAGTCGATTTTTGAAACCTTCCGCCAAACGGAAGTTGGCTTGCGCGTGGGCAAAGGCACGGGTTTGGGACTGCCTATCGCGCGGCGGCTGACAGAAGCACACGGCGGCGCACTGAAGGTCGAAAGCATCTACGGGCAGGGCGCAACCTTTACCGCGCTGCTGCCGCTTTCGTCTGCCCTACCCTTAACCACAGCTTAGCCGGCTGTGTGCAAATTTACTGACTCGCGTTAAAGGAAAATAACCATGCCTGCGATTGCCTACTTTGATGACGATCCACTTAGCCGCCAAGTCATGCAGCTTCTCTTAACACGTAAGCTCAACTATACCGAGGTTGGCGTTTTCGAAGACAGCACCGACTTCTTAAGCCGCCTTCAAGGGCTGACCTTCAAACCGGACATCGTGCTTGTGGATATTCACATGCAGCCCTATGATGGATTTCATGTCTTGAAGACGCTGCGGGAACGTGACGATTTCTCTACGACCAAAATCGTCGCCGTGACTGCCAGCGTGATGAACGAGGAAGTCGAACTGCTGCGCAAAGCCGGTTTTGATGGCGTGATCGGCAAGCCGATTGACAGCAGCATCTTTGCCAGCCTGATTGATCGCATTTTGCAGGGCGAAACGGTCTGGCGTCCAAGCTAAACAATCCGCCTATTCAAGAACGGAGACTCATTGTGAGCCAAACCAAACACGCACTGATCATCGAAGATGACCGGATGAGCGCGATTGTGCTGGAGAAACTGCTGTCTGCCGAAGGGGTGAGTGCCAGCAGCATCAACCACCCGGCGCTCGTCGCCGATGCCCTTGATCAAATCGTCCAACCGGCAGTGATTTTCGTCGATCTGGAACTGCCCGTACAGAATGGCTATGAAGTCCTCGACCTACTGCGCGCCCGTTTTGGCACAGAGATTCCAATCGTGGCGTACACTGTGCATATAAGTGAATCCGTCTCGGCGCTGCACAAGGGTTTCGACGGATTCATCGGTAAACCGGTCAACCGGCAGGACTTCCCCGATCACTTACGCCGCATTTTGAACGGCGAACGGGTATGGGCAGTTTCCTAAAACTTGCTCTGCACAGTAATTCACAAAGTCAGGTTTAGTGTGTTACAATATGAGGGTTTTAAAAAAGAGTGATCGTTTTTGCTTGACGGGTTTGTACAGCGTGTACGAACGTGGCACTTGTTATGCCATCTTATACGGAGGCAAGTAGCTGTCGTGTTACAGGAACTTCTGAACCGGGCTGACCAGCGCGGGTATGTCACCTTTGAAGACGTGCTTGAAGTGCTGGATGAGGATGGCGACGACGTAACGGCCATCGAGACCATTCTGTACGAGCTTGACGAGTTAGGGATAGAACTGCGCCAAGAAAGTGAACCGCCGGACTCGTTCATACTTGCAGAAGAAGGAGATACTGAGTTCGAGCCGGAAGAAATCCTGCAAGACCCCACTGTCGGCGATATCAGCGCTGTCTCCGCCGACGACCCCGTCGGACTGTATTTCCGGCAAATGGCGCAAGAACCCCTGCTCACCGCTCAAGAAGAAATCGAACTGGCAAAACGGATAGAACTCGGCAAACAGGCGCGTGATACCTTCACACGCTTGGGGTCGCGCGAACTGTACAGCGATGCGTGGCTGGCACACCTCGAAAAGCTGGTGAGCGATGGTCAGGCGGCACGGGAACATCTTGGACGCGCCAACACGCGCCTCGTCGTCAGCATCGCCAAGCGCTACATGGGTCAAGGGCTGCCCTTCCCCGATCTGATTCAGGAAGGCAACGTCGGCTTGATGCGCGCCGTCGATAAATACGATTATCGGCGCGGTAATCGATTTAGCACGTATGCGACGTGGTGGATTCGTCAGGCGATCACCCGCGCACTCGCGCAAAAGACCCGTACAATCCGCATCCCCCTCCACATGACGGAACGCATCCGTCAGATGTACCGCACCGCGCAAGCACTCGAACAGACCCTCGGACGCCGCCCCTCGCCGGAAGAAATCGCCGGGGAGATGGATTTGCCCGCCGACACCATCCGCAGCATGATGGACGCCAGCCAGCACGCGATTGCGCTGGAACGTCCGGTCGGCGACGACGGCGACAGCGAATTCGGCGACTTCATCGAAGATCAAGATTCGCCTTCCCCCGTCGAATCGGCAACGCAGCATTTGCTCCAAGAGACGATTGAAGAAGTTTTGAGCGAACTCACGCCGCGCCAAAGCCATATCCTGCGCCTGCGCTTCGGCTTGGGCGGTGGCGAACCGCACACGCTCGAAGAGATCGCCAACAAGTTCGGACTCAGCCGTGAACGCATTCGCCAGCTTGAAAAAGAAGCGCTGCGCCGCTTGCGTCACCCGCGCTTGGCACATAATCTGCGTGACTACCTGAGCTAACCGGGGTCGTCAAGCGAAAAACTTTGAACCGCAGAGAGCGCGGAGAACGCAGAGAAAAGCATGATTTTTCTCTGCGCCCTCTGCGTCCTCTGCGGTTGATTTGTTTATTTTGGGGGTGTGATGTCGGATACCGATCAGTTGATGCGGCGCAACCACGAGCTGTCGATCCTCAACACGATTGCCGAGGCGCTGAATCGCGAGGTCGATCTGTCGCGGGCGCTGGATGCGGCGCTCAACAGCATCGCGGCGCTGTTCAACGTGCAGACGGGTTGGATCTGGCTTCAGCGCGAGGACACCGGCGCGACCTATCTCGCGGCGGCGCTCAACCTCCCGCCGGGACTCAAGCACGACCCCGCCAGCATGGAAGGCGACGACTGTTTCTGTCTCGAAAAATACGCGCTCGGCACGCTCGACACCGCCGCCAACGTCAGCATCATCACCTGCACGCGCCTCAAGTACCTCTCGACCGAAAAAACGGGTGGCTTACGCTACCATGCCAGCGTCCCGCTCTATCACCATGACCGGCGCGTCGGCGTGCTGAACGTCGTCAGCGCCGATTGGAGCGAGCTTTCCGCTGACGATCTGCGCCTGTTGAATACCGTCGGCGGCTTGTTGAGCATCGCCATCGAACGCGCCCGCCTGTTCGACCGTTCGCTAGAACTCGGCGCGCTCGAAGAACGCAACCGCCTCGCGCGCGAAATCCATGATACGCTGGCGCAGGGACTCGCGGCGATCACCTTGCAGTTGGAAACCGCCGACGCGTTGATGCACGTCGAGAACGTCGAAGGCGCGCACGATGCCGTCATGCGGGCGTTGACGCTGGCGCGGGCAAACATGGAAGAAGCGCGCCGTTCCGTGCTGGACTTGCGCGCCGCGCCGCTCGAAAAACAGTCGTTCTGCGATGCGCTCCGGGCGTTGGTCAAGCGCTACGGCGAGGATCGCGGCTTGCAGACGCACATCGAGCTGATCGGCGCGGATCGCCCGCTGCCGATGCGCGTCGAAGCGGGGCTGTATCGCATTGCTCAAGAAGCACTGACCAATGTCGTCCGCCACGCCAGCGCCAAGCACATCTGGGTGACGTTCACCGCTCAGCCGGATCAGGTCGAACTGCTGATCGAGGACGACGGGCAGGGCTTCGACCCGACCACCATTCCGGCGGATCGTTTCGGCTTGATCGGCTTAAACGAGCGGGCGCGGCTGCTCGGCGGAACGTTCGAGGTTTGCACACAACCGGGCGAAGGCGCATCGCTGCATATCATCATTCCATTGGCATCCGGGGAGGGCAGCCGATGAGCATTCGCATCTTGATCGCCGACGATCACCCGGTCGTCGTGGACGGACTGGCGGCGATCCTCGGCACGCAGCCCGATTTCGAGATCGTCGGCACGGCATCCAACGGACGCGAGGTGATCGCCAAAGTGCTGGCGTCTCCGCCGGATGTGCTGCTGCTCGATCTACAAATGCCCGAATTGGACGGCGTGCAAACGCTCAACGGACTGCGCGACGCGGGGCTGAACATCCCGGCGATTGTCTTCACCGCCTTCGACACCGACGAGCGGATCGTCAGCGCGGTGCAGGCAGGCGCACGCGGCTACCTGCTCAAGGGCGCGCCGCGTGAGGAGTTATTCAACGCCGTGCGCGTGGTCTACGGCGGCGGGTCGCTGCTCCAGCCGATTGTCACCTCGAAGCTGCTGCGCCATATTGCCGAAACGCCCGTCGAGCCGATTTCCCCGCGCGAACGCGAAGTCCTCGCGCTGATGGTGCGCGGCTTGCAGAACAAGGAGATCGCGGCGCAGTTGGTCATCAGCGAGCGGACGGTCAAGTTTCACGTCAGCTCGATTCTGGCGAAGCTCGGCGCGGGCAACCGCACCGAAGCCGTGACCATCGCGCTGCAGCGTCACTTGGTCGAGAATTCCTCAGCCTAATCTTGGAGGAACACGATCACCGTATGGAAAACCAACGTAGAATACAGCTTGAGCAAACGTGAAAACCGTCTGCAGAAGCTCCGCAATAATCCCAAGAACGTGGCGTTTGACGATTTAAAACAAGTGCTTGAGGATCATACTTTCGAGCTTGTTCGAACAGGCTGCCCATTCCTGAACCGCAGTTCACGTTACCGGGTCGAGTACCCGTATCTCCCGGCGGGCGTACCAGCGCAGCATGACCGGTGCGAGGATCGTCGTCACCAGCATCACCAGCACAATTGACGGGAATAACCCGGCAGGCAGCAGACCACTCGTCAAGCCGAGCGTCGTCAGCGCCAAGCCGACCGCCCCACGCGGAATCATGCTGATCCCGACATGCAGCGACTCGCGCACGTTGAATCCAGCCAATCGCGCGCCGCCCCCGCAGCCGATCAATTTGCCCGCGACTGACGCGATCAGCAGCCCGATCATGAGCGGCAGCGTCCCGGCGTCAAGCGCGCGGATGTCCGTCCGCAAGCCGATGTTCATCAGGAAGACGGGAATGAACACGCCTTCCGCGACCGCGCGAATCCCACTTTGCAGCGTATCGCGGCAGGTCGCCCGTCCGAGCGCAATCCCCGCGATGAATGCGCCAAGGATCGGCGTCATGCCACCGATGGACTCCGCCGCCCACGCATACAGGAACATCACACTCAAGCCCACGCCGATGGTCACGCCGGGGATCGCCAACTGCTCGATCACGCTGACCACGCGCGGCAGCACCAGCCCGCCGACGAGGACGGCAAGCGTCAGGAAGAGCGCGAACCGGAACAGGATGCCGAGCAAATCGGGGCTTTGCCCGAAGCTGATCAGAAAAGCCAGCGCCAGCAGCACCAGCACATCGTCGATCATCGCCGCGCCGAGCAGCACGACGCCCTCTTTCGAGCGGATCAGGTTCATCTCGAATGCCATCTGCGTGGCGACGCCGTTGCCCGTCCCTGCCAGCGCCACCGCGACGAACAGCGCCACCGGCAGCGCCGCTCCGGCGATCAGCATGACGGGGACGACCAGCGCGAAGCTGATGATCACGCCGAGCCACCCGCTGAGAAGGATCGCCCGCCCGTGTTCCCGAACCTGCGCCGGATCGATCTCCAGCCCCGCGCCGAAAACGAGCAGCAAAAAGCCGATTTCCGCGAAGACGCGGACGGCAGCATCGACATCCGGCGGAAAATGCGCCAGCAGATTCAGTCCGCCCGCGCCGAGCAGCGCCCCGCCGATCAGTGCGCCGACCATCGACGTTTGCCCGAAGCGGCGGCTGATCACGCCGGAGACCTGCGCCGTGATAATCAACAAAGCAAAAGCAAGAAAAAGCTGCGCCATCGGCGACCTCACCTCATACACCATCACACGGCGTCCGCTGTTGGTTGGTTGACGAATTATGACTGTACGGACGTACAGTCGGCAAACCGTCCTTAGGCAGGGCGAAACTATCCGCGCCTTCCCCTATAGTAGAGGTAATTCGATCAGCTAGGGGAGACTCTACATGGCTAACACAACTACGGCGATTATCACCGGCGCGAGTCGCGGCTTGGGCGAAGTGCTGGCGCGTTTTCTGGCGGGGCAAGGTTATGACATCGTGCTGACCGCCCGTCATGCCGAACCGCTTGAAGCCGTCGCCCGCTCGCTGAACACTTACGGCGTGACGGTCAAAACGGTCATCGGCGATGTTGCCGACGCCGCCCACCGCCAAGCCGTGATCGACGCGGCGGGCGCAAACCTCGCCGTGCTGATCAACAATGCGTCGGATTTGGGCGTGTCGCCCCTGCCCGCGCTGGCGGATTACCCGCTCGACGCGCTGGAACGCGTCTTCAAGATCAATGTGATCGCGCCCCTCGCGCTGACTCAGCTTGCATTGCCCGCGCTCAAAGCCAACGGCGGGATTGTCGTCAATCTGTCGAGCGACGCGGCGAAAGGCGGCTATGAAGGCTGGGGCGGCTACGGCATGACCAAAGCGGCACTCGATCTCGCCTCGTTGACGATGGCGAACGAACTACGCGGCGAAAATGTCAGCGTGGTCAGCGTCGATCCGGGCGATATGCGCACGGTGATGCATCAGGATGCTTTCCCCGGCGAGGACATTTCGGATCGCCCGCTGCCGGATGTCACCGTGCCGTTCTGGGCATGGCTGTTCGGGCAAAATCGCATGGCGGTGAGCGGTGGTCGCTACGCCGCGCAAGCGGATCGCTGGGAGGCAGTCAATGAAACGGTCTGAACTGATTTTCGAGCGTCCGCTCGATTTGCAGGCGACACAGCCCGCCGAGGCGCGCGGTGTCCCGCGTGACCATGCGCGGCTGATGGTCAGCACCGAGCGCGGACACGTCCATACACGCTTCACCGAATTAGCGCATTATCTGCGTCCCGGCGATCTGTTGGTGGTCAATGACAGCGCGACGCTCCCCGCCAGCCTGCCCGCGCACCACGCCGATCTCGGCGCGTTCGTCGTCAGCATGGCAACACATTTCGGGAACGGCATGTGGCTGATCGAGCCGCGCTGGAGCAGCGCGCAGCCCGGACCGCTCCCGGTCACGGCGGGCATGATGCTCACGATTGCCGACCTGCCCGCACGCTTGATCACGCCCTACCCCGGTCTGCCGCGCCTGTGGTTCGCGCAGATCGACGGTGATGTGCGCGCGGCAATGGAACGCACCGGCAAGCCGATCCGCTACGGCTATGTGCAGGAGAGCTACCCGCTGGCGACCTACCAGACGGTCTTTGCCGCTGTCCCCGGCAGCGCGGAGATGCCCTCGGCGGCGTATCCATTCACGCGGCGCGTGGTGGACAGCTTGCGCGCTAACGGCGTGACGATTGCCCCGATCACGCTGCACACGGGCGTGAGCAGCCTCGAAGTCGAAACCGAGGTGGTGGAGAATCACCCGCTCTACCCCGAACCATATTTCGTGTCTGCCAGAACCGCTAAGCTGGTCAATCAGGCGAACCACGAAAGGCGGCGCGTGATCGCCGTTGGGACGACCGTCGTCCGCGCGCTCGAATCGGCGTGGAACGGGCATGAGGTTGAGCCATCACGCGGATTCACGCGCCTGTACATCCACCCGAAGCGCGGCGTCAACGTGGTCGATGGGCTGATCACCGGGCTGCATGATCCGGTCACGAGTCACCTTGCCATGCTTTACACCATCGCCGGACAGGAGGCGATCCGCGAGAGCTATGCCGAAGCCGTGCGCGAAGGCTACCTGTGGCACGAATTCGGCGACAGCCATCTGATCTTGATGGAGGATCGCCGCGCCCTGCCCGAAATCAAGTGGTTCGCGCAAACGGCATAAAAGAAAGAGCGCAACGCAAAGACGCCAAGTGTGATCCACTTACATTCTTTGCGCCTTACCGTCTTTGCGTTGAGTCTTATCTTGCACCTTACCAAGCCGATATGTAGACGTTCGTCAGGAAACGCAGCCCATCCGCATCGACTCCCGGCGCGGTCAGGCGCACCGGATCGCCGTACCAGTAGAGCGCCAGCATCAGGCGATACACGCCGCGCCCGGACGGGATCGGCAGAGTGAGCGTGCGCTCTTCCATGTAGATTGTCCCGGTCTGCCACATCGACGTTTGCGGCGGCGTGGTGCGCGGCGCGCTGTCCTCCTGTAAGACGAGATTGCCAGCACTGTCAAACAGGAACACGCCGATGCTGTAATCTTGTGGCAGCGGTTGATCGGTTGTCCACCACACGCGCAGCGTGAGCGGTTCGCCCTCGTGGAAGATCGGAAAGCCGTTCGCCCCGGCGATCTCCGCGCCGTGAAAACGCATCCCATTGCTGTAGACTTCTCCGACCGGATCGGGCGGCGCTTCATACACGCGGATCAAGGCTTCGGGCGGACCGAAAAACTCGCCCGCCACGCGCCCCCGATTGACCTCAGCGGCGACGCTTTCGGTCGCGCCGACTGCCCCGGTCAAGTACCACAACCGCTGCTCGTCGCCCGGTTCGCTGACGAAGCGCAAGCCCATCGGGAAGTAAACGCGCGTCAGGTAGGCGAAGCGTTCCGGCGACCAGCAGCCGCACGCGGGGTCGATCAGCACAGCATCGTCGGGGCGCGCCTTGCCCGCCAGCCACTCGAACGCCGGGGCAAGCGGCGGATCGCCAAGCTGATACTTGGTCAGCGGGATCGGCACGAAGGCGAACGTGATCAACAGCAGCGCGACTGCCCCCTGACCGACGCGCGGCAGGCGGCTCAAGCCCGCACCGAGGAACAGCGCCACGCCGATCATCACCCACCACGAGTAACGGTGATTGAAGAAGCCGAAGGTCGGGTTGGTGATGTACAGCGCAATCGGGATGAGCGCCCACACGAACAAGCCGAGGGCGATGCGCTCAAGTGGCATACCAACTTCCCTTCCCCCGAATTCAGGGGAAGGCGCAAGCAGACTCCCGTTTACGCCCCTCCCCGAATTCGGGGAGGGGATGGGGTCAATAAGCGGGTCTTTAATGCGATTTGTATTATTAGAGAACGTGCGTCGTACCCGTACAAAGTTTATCACCAGCATCACCCCCGCCACCACCGCCAAGCCGATCCAGATCAGCAGCGGGTAGCCGGTATGCGCGCCGTACAGATCGACCAGCGCCTCGCCGAACGGCAGCAGCGGGATGTTGATCGTCGCCTGCATCCGCGTGGTGATAATCGCCGCCTTGTTGAGGATTTCCGGCAGGGCGAGCACGACGGCGATCACCGCCGGGACGATCCAGCGCCAGATGCGCGTGCCGTACAGAAACGCGCTGAACAGCACCAGTGCGCCGGTAGCGGCGGCGCTCGTCAGCGAGGTGTAGAACATCGCCGCCAGCAGGATTCCCAGCGGCAGCGCGCGCGACAGCGTCGGGCGGTGGAAGTAGCGCAGCATCGACCAGATCGCCAGCGGGTAAAACGCCAGCAGCAAGGCATAGCCGCGCATCTCCGTGCTGAGGAAGACCATGTAGGCGAAGGCGGCATACGCCAGCATCGGCACGACGCCCGCGCCGTACAACCGCCGTCCGACGCGATACATGGCGCTGCATCCGACCGCGAATGCCAGCACCGACAGCCAGCGCAAAGTCACGGGATGGAGGTTGGTCAGTTCGCGCCATGCGCCGAGCGTCAGGTAGTACAGGGGTGTCCAATCGTAGGGCGTCCAACGCAGAATGTCGTTCACACTGCCGAACGTCTGCCACACTGACCACGACTCGTCGGTTTGCACATCCAGCACATCCACGTCAAGCCGGTAGGCACGACTGGCGACGATCAGCAGTAGGAGCAGGGTCAGAAGGGAAACACGAAATCCTACCCGTTTACGTGAGAGAGGCAATTCGGAAAATAGGTTAGCGATACTTCTCATGAAACAAATTGTCCTTTAGCGCGTATTGTATTGTAGAGACACATGCGCCGACATCCAAGTTCACACTTGAGCTATCGCCTGACATAGAGCGATGAGCCGAAACGCCCTGCCGATCATTGAACCCATGAACCCTCATGACCCTTCATAACCTGACCTGATTTCTAAACCCCCAGAATAACCCTTGCCAAATTCTGGGAAACCATGTATATAATGACTCTTGCGCTTGATTCATGGAATAAGGAGGCGCAATCGTTGTCTCAGCAAAATTTCGATCTCAAAAGTTCAGTCTCATCCAACCGGCTCGTCGGGTTGTGGCGGATGCTCAGCGGATTTCGCGGCTTGTACTTCGCGGCGATCTTCGCGCTGGCGCTCGCGGCGATGGCGAAAACGGGGACGCTCCTGCTGCTGCAATACCTGATCGATGATGTGCTGCTGCGCGATCACATTCTGGATGCACTGTTGTTGATCGCGTTGAGCTTCATCGTGATGGCGGGGGTAGAAGGCGTGTTCACGTATTTGAGTGGTCGGTGGTCGGCACAGACGGCGGAAGGGATCGTGCTGCGTCTCCGCAACTACCTCTTCGACCATTTGCAGCGCCTGACCTTCACCTTCCACAGCAAAAACTCGACGGGGGAACTCATCCAGCGCGTGACCTCGGACGTGAACCACATTCAGCGGTTCTATTCCGAGCAGGCGATTGGCTTAGGGCGTATCCTGCTGCTGTTCTCGATCAACTTCACCGCCCTGCTCGCGCTCAACTGGCAGTTGGCGTTGTTCTCGGTGATCGTCGTGCCGTTCATCGGCGCGGTGTCGATGTACTTCTTCCAGCGCGTGTCGAAAGCATACGAACGCTATCAGGAGCAGGAAGGCAAGCTGTCGGCGACGCTGCAAGAAAACCTGACCGGCGTGCGCGTCGTCAAGGCGTTCGCGCGGCAGGACTACGAGCGCGACAAGTTTGAAACCGAGAACTGGGAACACTTCCAACGCGGTAAGGTGTTCATGAAGGGACACGCGCTCTACTGGCCCATCACCGACATCATGAGCGGCTTACAGCAGCTTTCGGGCTACGTCGTCGGCGCGATCATGGTCATGGATGGCACGATGTCCATCGGCACGTACATCGCTTACATCGGCTTGATCATCTGGATCATCGAACCGATGCGCGGCTTGGGTCGTATCATCGTCAACGCATCGGAAGGCTTGGTCAGCTACGAGCGCGTCGCGAAGATTTTGAAGGAAGATCGTGAGCCGATCACCGACGGGCTGGCGAAGCTCGATCAGCCGCTCAAGGGCGACATCGCCTTCGAGAACGTCACGTTCGAGTATGAACCGGGACAGGCAGTCCTCAAAGACATCAGCTTCACGGTCAAGGCGGGGACTTCAGTCGCGCTGCTCGGTTCGACCGGGTCGGGCAAAACGTCGCTGGTCAACCTGCTGCCGCGCTTCTATGATTACACGAGCGGTCGCGTCACGGTGGACGGCGTGCCGTTGAGCTTGATCTCGCGCCAGTTCTTGCGCGCGAACATCGGGATTGTCGAGCAAGAGCCGTTCCTGTTCTCGCGCTCGATCCGCGAAAACATCACCTACGGCGTCGGGCGGCATGTCGATGAGGCAGAGGTGATCGCGGCGGCGAAGGCGGCGGATGTCCACGAGGTGATCACGGCGTTCCCCGAAGGCTACGACACGATTGTCGGTGAACGCGGTGTCACGCTGTCGGGCGGTCAAAAGCAGCGCGTCGCGATTGCGCGCACGCTGTTGAAGAACCCGCGCATCCTGATCCTCGACGACTCAACCTCGTCGGTCGATACGGAGACGGAAGCGAACATCCGCGCGGCGCTGGACGAGTTGATGGAAGCACGGACGACGTTCATCATCGCGCATCGCATCCAGAGCATCATGAACGCCGATCAAATCCTTGTCTTGGACAAGGGGCGCATCGTGCAGCGCGGCACGCACGAAACGCTCGTCAACCAACCGGGCATTTACCAGCAGATCTACGATTTGCAGGTGCGAATCGAGACTGAGCTTGAGAAGGAGCTAGCCAATGTCTGATTTTGGCTACGAAGAAGAAGATTATCAGAAGGCGAAATTCAACGGGCGCACTTTGATCCGCATCGTCGGTCAACTGCGTCCGCACTGGAAAGGCACGCTCGGTTTCGTCATCGCCGTGTCGGTGATGTCGGTGATCGGCATGTTCCTGACCTACCTGAGCAAGATGATCATCGACGAAGCGATCATCCCCGCAGATCGGGATCGGCTGATCCAGATCGTGCTGGCATACGGTGCGCTGATGATCATTCAGGCGATTTCGGTGTTCGTCTTCATCTGGTTGTGCGGGGTACTCGGTCAGCGGGTGATGTACGACATGCGCAAGGCGCTGTTCGACCATCTGCAAAAGCTGTCGATCTCGTACTACAACAAGACGCCGGTCGGCTGGATCATGTCACGCTTGACCTCGGACACCGAACGCATCGCCGACTTGGTGACGTGGGGTATGCTCGACATGACGTGGGGAGTGGTCAACATCATCACCGCGATCATTTTCATGCTGGCGATCAACTGGCAGTTGGCGCTCGGCGTGATGCTGGTCGTCCCGGTGCTGATCGTCGTGGCGGTCTGGTTCCAGAATCGCATTCTGGACGAGTACCGCGAGTCGCGCAAGGCGAACTCGAAGATCACCGGCGCGTATAACGAGAACATCACCGGCGTGCGCGTCGTCAAGGCATTGGGGCGCGAAAGCGAAAACCTGCGCGAGTTCGGCGTGCTGACCGGCAATATGTACCGTGCATCGTTCAAGGCGGCATGGCTGTCGGCGCTCTTCCTGCCCTCCGTGCAGATCATCAGCGCATTCGCGCTCGGCGGGATTGTGTACTTCGGCGGCATCCAGATCGACCTCGGCTTCATGACCGTCGGCGGCATTCAGGCATTCGTCAGCTACGTGACCTTCATGCTGTGGCCCGTGCAGGATATGGCGCGCGTGTTCGCGTCGATGCAGCACGCGATTGCCTCGGCGGAACGCACGTACAAACTGCTCGACAGCGAACCGAGCATCGTGGACAAAGAAAACGCGGTCGATCCGGGTACGATTGTCGGCGACATCGTCTTCGACAACGTGCAGTTCTACTATGATGACGAGATCGACAAGCCGATCTTCAAGGACTTCAACCTGACGATCAAGCGCGGCGAAACCATCGCGCTGGTGGGTCCGACGGGCGCAGGCAAATCGACGCTGGTCAACCTCGTGTGCCGCTTCTTCGAACCGCGCGGCGGGGTGATCCGCATCGGCGATCTGGACTACACGGATATGCCGCAGCACGCGATCCAGTCGCGCATTGGCATGGTGCTGCAAACGCCGCACCTGTTCAGCGGCACGATCCGCGAGAACCTGCGCTATGGCAAGCTGGACGCCACCGACGCGGAGATCGAACAGGCGGCGAAGCTGGCAGGCGCGCACGACTTCATCATGACGCTGGAAAAAGGTTATGATGAGGAAGTCGGCGAAGGCGGCAACCTGCTCTCGGTCGGGCAGAAGCAGTTGATCAGCTTAGCGCGCGCGGTCTTGGCGAAACCGGAAATCTTCATCATGGACGAAGCCACGTCGAGCGTCGATACGCTGACCGAAGCCTTGATCCAGAAGGGCATGGAAACGCTGATGCAGGGGCGGACGAGCTTCATCATCGCGCACCGCTTGAGCACCATCCGCAAAGCCGACCGTATCCTCGTCATCGAGAACGGCGGCGTGAGCGAACAGGGATCGCACGCCGAACTGCTCAAGGCGCGCGGGCATTACTATCGCCTGTACACGCAGCAGTTCCGCCGCGAACGTGAAATCGAACTCTCGCCGGAGATGGCAGCGGACTAAAAGATAGGACTGAGGTAGAAGGACTGAGGACTGAGTGTGTTCTCAGTCCTTTTATAATCTCACCTCCCTGAAATCGTTTGTAGGGACAGGACTGTCTTAAGCATCGGGAGTGTTGAAACGCGCCGCTCGACGCCCAAAAGGCTTAGCCCGATCTGCTCGTTTGCCCGCGAAAAGACGCTTTGCAAGCCCCTTTAGTGGGCTTGGTCTTTTCTCGTAGCACGGGGTTTAAACCCCGT
>JACSRG010000019.1 GCA_014879865.1 Anaerolinea sp. | reverse complement strand
TCCAAGCCTTCGACCATGCCCATATCGACCGTCAGACCGCCGTTTTCGAGGTCAAGCGTGTACGACTCGCCGCCGAGCACGCCTTCGCCGATGTTGGCGATAATGTCTTCGAGGACGACTTCCCAGTGGTAAACTTGGAAGAGTACGCCCGCCGCGCCCGCAAGTTCCGCTTGGCTGGACTGCGTACCGAACCACAGCGCCTCATTTTCCTGCGCGACGCCAATCGGACCGACGACCATCTGCGCCGAACCGGTCAGGATGTCCGCGCCGTTCTGGACGTGCGCGTTCGCCGCTTCAGTCGCCAGCGGGACATCGCTGAACGAACCGATGTAGGTCACGTTGACTTCGACTTCGGGGTCGGTCGCGCCGACTCCGGCGACAAAACCATCGACGTACAGCTTGGCGTCGCCCACTTCGATGGGACCCACCACGCCGATCACGCCGCTTTCGGTCAGCATCGCCGCAACCGCGCCGTTGATGTACCCGCCTTCTTCGGCGGCGGCGGTGTAGGCATACACGTTGTCGAGACCGAACGTGTTGTTATCCGTGCCCCACGCGAACGACACTTCGGGGAATTCCGGCGCGAGTTCTTCGAGGATCGCGCCGTACTGCGACCCGTGCGCGATGATCAGATCATATTCACCCGATGAAGCCCAGTCACGCAGCGCAACCGCCGCATCATCGACGATGAACGTCCCTTCTTGGAAATCGAACTGGAACGCATCCTCGCCCATTTCTTCCTGTACGCGCAGAAGCGCATCGTACATACTCTGGCTGAAAGCGAGATCGTTGATGGCGGATGGCGCAACCGCTGCAACGCGGAAGACCTCATCCTGTGCCGAAGCTCCGACGACGCCGAGCAGCAGGATTGCTGCCAACAGCAGACCGTAACGCAAGAAGTTCTTCATTCGTTTTCGCTCCTGTGCAACTTACAAGATTCTCTGGAACAGGGACGCGCCGCCCCCGGCGCTCTCCCTGCGACCATGCCTAAGCTTCACCGCGCTCGAACGGTTTGGTGAGCGCGTCCGGCTTTTCAGTCTGCCGTGACGCGAAGACGAGCGCGATGATCGTGATGACATAGGGAGCCATGACGGCGAATTCCGTCGGGACTTCGATGCCAATCGCGCTGATTTGAAGCTGCAAAGCGTTGACGAAGCTGAACAGCAGCGCGCCGACCAGCACCCCATACGGCTTCCAGCGACCGAAGTAGACCAGCGCGACGGCGATGAAGCCCAAGCCGCCGGTCACGTTTTGCTGAAAGACGTTGAGCAGCGCAATCGAGAGTGATGCCCCCGCCGCGCCTGCCAGCACCCCGCCGATGATCGCCGTCGCGTAGCGCACGCGGTTGACGTTGACGCCCATCGCGTCGGCGGCTTGCGGGTTCTGCCCGACCGCACGGATCGACAAGCCGAACGGCGTCCGGTTGAGGATATAAGCGGAAATCGGCACGAGCGCGAACGCCACATACACGAGTAGGTTGTGGTTGAAGAAGATTTCCCCGATCACCGGGATGTCGGTCAGGACGGGGAAGTAGATGCGCGGGAAACCGCTGATCGACTGCGGTGTGCCGACCCACTTCTGAAACAGCAGTTCGCTCATGCCCAAGCCGAACAGGTACATGCCGATCCCGCTGATCCCCTGCTCTGCCTTGAGCGTCACGCTGATGAACGCCATCGC
>JACSRG010000020.1 GCA_014879865.1 Anaerolinea sp. | reverse complement strand
GCCGCCCGCATGACCGACTACAAGGGCGAACGCGAGCTGCAAATCGAGTGGATCGACTGGCGGCTGACCGAGGGCGCGGTCGAGGTCGCGGGGCTGCCGTTCGAAATCATTGACAGGCGCAGCGAAACCGCGCTGACGCTGGATCAGCTCCGCGCTGAGCATCCCGATCTGCAAATCTACGGTGAGCCTGAATATTCGCGTTGGAGTCTCACACGGGGATCAACGCTGGCGATTTGGACGATCCCGCCGAGTCCGGTTGAACTGGCGGCAGCGGTCAAAATCGTCGAACCGGCGAAGGTCTATCTATTCGCTCACGATCCGGGGCTGGACGACATCGAGAAGTTCGTCCGGCGCTTCGTCGGACTGCTCAAGCATGTGCTAACCGCGAAGGGCGGGATCGCCCACGTGCCAACGCTTGCAGCGCTGATGGCGCAGCGTGAAAGCACGATCCGCGTGGCGTTCGAGTGGGTTGCCAGCATGGGATTGATCCGTATCACCGGCTACGAAGGCGAAAACGTGACCATCGCCGGGGCGGGCGTTAACGGTACGGCAGAGCAAGCGCTCACCAACCGCGTGACAACCTTGCTCGACGAGGCGGCAGCCTATCGCGCGCATTACCGCCGCGCCGACGCGATCAACCTGTTCTAAGCGGTAAGTAGACCTGAAAGCGCGTGTCGCCGGGAATGGACGAGAAGCGCACCATTCCCCGGTGCCGCTCCACGACGATCCGGCGCACGGTGTCGAGTCCTAAGCCCGCGCGCCGACCTTTCACGTCTTTCGTCGTGAAATACGGCGTGAAAATGCGTTCCTGCACGTCCTTGCTGATGCCGCAGCCGTTGTCCGCCACTTCGACCACGATCCAGTCGTCTTCACGCCACGTCCGCAAGTTGAGCAGCCCGCACGCGTTCGTAGCGTCAATCGCGTTATCGATCAGGTGCGTCCAGACTTGGTTGATTTCGCTCCCGAACACGATGACGCGCGGCAGCACGCGATCATACTCGCGGGCGATCTGCACTTCAGCCAAGCGGTGACGCAGCATGATCAACGTGTTCTCCAAGCCTTCGTGGATGTCCACTTCCTGTGTCGGGGATTGATCCATGTAGGTATAGGCTTTGACCGACTTGATCAGGTCGGAGATGCGCGACGAGCAGCCGATCAACGAGCGGGTCAGGCTGACCACATGGATCGTCGCATCGAGCCAGCGCAGCACCGTACTGAGGGCATCCGCGCCGACTTGTGCCAGCACTTCGTCCATCGCGGCGCATTCTACGCCAACCGCGACAAATTCAGGCACACTGGGCTTCAGGTCGGGGCAGCCATGTTGATCCAGCCAACCGTTCAACAGCCGCTCACGCTCGGCGCGCTGCGCAGGCGTCAATGACGGCGGTTCGGTGGCGATCATGCGGCGCTGGAGCGCATTGAGCGCTTGTAACTGCGCGGACGATAGCCCGCGATTGCTGACGTTCAATGCCAGCGCGTGTGACAGGTCGAGTGCCTGCGGTAAGTTCCGCACTGCGCTCAAGCTTTCGGCGGCGGGTGTACTGAGTTCAGCGGCAAGCCCGGATGCCAGCTTCCCCAGTGACGACAAGCGCTCGGCTTTGCGCACGGCAGCTTCGGTGTTGCGCATCCGGTGCGACATGGTGGTGAGCAGCAGGCGGGTGATCGGCGAATTGCGCGC
>JACSRG010000574.1 GCA_014879865.1 Anaerolinea sp. | reverse complement strand
GACGCGATCCCGCAGGTCGAGCAGCCCGCCGCGCTGACCGATTTCGTCACGCAGGTCACGGCGCTGCCGGAAGGAGCGATCCCGCCTGCCTGTGCCGCCGACCTGATCGCCGTCGCGGGCGCACTGGCGGAGGCGATCAACGCGGGGCAGTAGCGCGCTGCGTCGCGCTGCCATACTCAACCTAAATCTACAGGAGATGACTTTTGATCGTTCGGCGGTTCTCGTGGTGTTTGATCATTGTGCTGTTGGCAATCGGCAAAGTTGAGGCGCAAGTGTCGTATCAATTCGTCTACGCCTATAAATCTCAAGCCGGACAATTTCACATTGCCAGCATCGCTCCAAGCACGCGGCAGGTGATATTACGGACGGTAGAAGTGGATACGATTGCCGGGTTGTCAAACGCTGCCGCTCATCCATCAACAGAATGGCTCGCCTTTCTGCTGCGATCCGGTCAAAGTGAGCTGCTGGAAGTGGTGAATACCCGCACGCTGGAAGTGCGGACTGTGGTTGTGGATGCTTATCCGCCCGAAGCAGGGGACAATCTCACAGATGAACCACAGGATTTTACGTGGTCACCTGATGGGCAGTTCATCGCCTTCAATGTGTGGAATAGGGAAAGTGGGGCAAATGACACGATCCTGTATTCGATGGAGACGGGTACAACCGCAAATCTCACGGGCAATGCTTCTGGTTCAACCCAACTCGCTTGGTCGTCAGACTCAACCCGGTTGGGGGTAGTGAGCGTTCATTGCGCTCAATCCTGCACGGCGGCGCTGAATATTTACGAGATATCGACTGGACGCCTGATGTCCTCATTTCCTCTGACACCGGTTGTAGTCGGCGCGGAGTCGCCGACGCTAGGGGGAGTCTGCCAACTCATGTGGTCGCCCGATAACCGTTACCTCAGCTTCATGGCTAACTGTGACAGTAGTGACTATGGCACTCGAAAAGAAATTTACGTGCTTATCCCTGAGACGAGAATTATCGAGCGCATCACCAATTACACAGTTGACCAAGATATCGTCGCGCAAAATGGATTTTTGTTCGCCGACTATCAAACCGCATGGCTCAATGCGGACACGTTGCTCATCAGCGCGATCTACGGTTTAGTCGATGCAAGACGCACCGAAACAAGCCTATACGTTCCAAGTACAGGCGCTACCATCACCGTTGGCAATGTATTTTTCCAAGCTATCTCCGTCCATGCCCCCTCGCATCGGCTTGCCTATCAACCACTGGCTGTAAATCCCGAAACACACTTGTACGGTTCGACTGCCGCGCCAATCGTCCTTGCCCCTACAGATGGGGATGCGGTAGGGCTTCTTTCCAGTGCCCCGACTCGAGCGGCAGTGGTGACAAACGAAGGTTGTCTGCTGGATTGGTCGCCCGATGGCAGCATGATCGCCTATTCGCTGCCATCCAACCTCAATAACTGCGAGTCCGGCACTGCCAGTTTTGGGATTGTTCAGATCGGTGGAGAACAATCGATTGACGACGCTGTTTATTCGCTGCCAAGCGACGCACTTTTTGTTCTTCCGCTGGGCTGGATAGCGCGCTAAACCTTACAGCTCGATCAGCGAAACGATTCAAGTGGGGCAGTAGCGCGCTTTGACCCCTTGCCGTACAATTCAACTAGCTGTATTTAGACAGGATTGTGTTCAGTTTGCCGCTTTGCTATAATGCCGCAAGGGTTAGTATGACCGACAAGCCACCGCATCCGGCTTGTCTGGTGACAGTTGAGGACGGAAATGCCACTCACAAAGAACGAAAAGACCACGATCATGTCGGATTTCGGTCGGCACGAGACGGATACCGGCTCGCCGGAAGTCCAGATCGCCCTGCTCACGCAGCGCATCCAGCAGTTGACCGAACACCTGAAGGCACACAAGCAGGATCAGCATTCGCGCCGGGGACTGCTCAAGCTGGTTGGTCAGCGGCGGCGTCATCTGAAGTACCTGAGCGACACGAATCCCGAATCGTACCAAGCTGTTCTGGCGCGGTTGGGTCTGCGTCGTTAACGTGGGCTGTACCCGGGGCGGGCAGCGCGACGCAGTTCGCCCCGACAAATGGGTTTGAGACGACATGCCCGTTGGCGCGGGAATTGGAGCGTTTTGCTAAACTCAAGTTTAGCGGCACTCTCCAGTTTCTGAACACGGGCATGTCGCATTTTATGGAGAGGTAGGAAATCTATGGTCGGTGTGATGGGCGACGTTCGCCGCTATACGACGAAAATCGCCGACAAAGAGATCATCATCGAAACAGGCAGGCTCGCAGAACAAGCGGGCGGCGCGGTTACGGTTCAACTAGGACAAACGGTCATCTTCGCAACGGCGACGATGAGCAAACATGTGCGCGAGGGGATCGACTTCTTCCCGTTGAGCGTGGATTACGAAGAAAAGCTGTACGCGGCGGGGCGCATCCCCGGCAGCTTCTTCCGGCGCGAAGGACGCCCGTCCGAAGGCGCGATCCTCACCTCCCGCGTGATTGATCGCCCGCTGCGCCCGCTGTTCCCGGACAACATGCGCAACGAAGTGCAGTTGATCCTGACGGCGTTCGCCCACGATCAAGAACACCATATCGACATGCTCGGCATCATCGCCGCCAGCACTGCCGTGATGATCTCGGACATCCCATGGGGTGGACCGGTCGGCGCGGTGCGCATCGGCTTGATCGACGGCGAACTGGTCGTCAACCCGACGATTCAGATGATGGAAAACAGCATCCTCGATCTGCGTGTGGCGGGAACTGCCGAAGCGATCAACATGGTGGAATGCGCCGCCGACGAGGTGGACGAGGAAACGATGCTGCGCGCGCTCAAGCTGGCGCACGAATCGTTCCAACCGGTGATCGAACTGCAAAAGCAGATGCAGGCGGAAATCGGCAAGCCGAAGTCGCCGTATGTGGCAGCGCAGATCGACGCGACGTTGATCAGCGCGGTGCGCCAGCGTACCACCGAAGGCGTGCGCGACATCATCGCCACGACGACGGATCGCAGCGGACGCAACGAGGCACTCGACGCGCTGCGCGAGCAGTTGGTCGAGGAATACCAGCAGAAGAACGCGGTTCTGGAAGACGATCAAGAACGCGAACCCGAAGACTTGGTCGCGCTGCGTGATGTGCGCGAAGTCTTCTCGGAAGTCATCCGCGACGAAGTGCGCCGCCGCATCGTGGACGACGGCATCCGCCCGGATGGACGCACCTACACGCAAATCCGTCCGCTGGCGGCGGAAGTCGGCATTCTGCCGCGCGTTCACGGCACGGGCTTGTTCAAGCGCGGGCAAACGCAGGTCTTGACCGTCGCCACGCTCGGCACGCCGCGCGACTCGCAGATGCTCGACACGCTCAGCCCGGAAGAAAACAAGCGCTATCTGCATCACTACAACTTCCCGCCCTTCAGCACGGGCGAAGTCACGCCGCTGCGCGGACCGAAGCGCCGCGAGATCGGTCACGGGGCGCTGGCAGAAGCCGCACTGCGCGCCATGATCCCCGACGAAGATGCGTTCCCCTACACCATCCGCTTGGTGAGTGAAGTCCTCAGCTCGAACGGCAGCACGTCGATGGCGAGCGTGTGCGGCAGCACCCTCGCGTTGATGGATGCGGGCGTGCCGATCAAGCGTCCGGTTGCGGGTATCGCGATGGGCTTGATCAAGGAAGGCGACAAGGTCGCCGTGCTGACCGATATTCAGGGCTTGGAAGATCACCTCGGCGATATGGACTTCAAGGTCGCCGGGACGAGTCAGGGCATCACCGCCCTGCAAATGGACATCAAGATCACGGGCGTGTCCGACGAAATCATGGCGCGCGCGCTGGCGCAAGCCAAAGACGCGCGGATGCAGATTCTCGACCTGATTCAGACGACGATCCCCGCGCCGCGTGCGCAGTTGAGCGACTACGCGCCGCGCATGACGACAATCAAGATCAATCAAGAGAAGATCGGCGCGGTGATTGGGCCCGGTGGCAAGACCATTCGCGGCATTCAAGACCGCACCGGTGTCAAGATCGACATCGAAGAAGACGGGACGGTCTTCATCGCCGGGCAAGATGCGGCGACGGTGGCACGGGCGGTGGAAGAAGTGCGCGGCTTGACCGAAGACGCCGAAATCGGACGCGTCTACACGGGCAAAGTCACGCGCATCGAGCCGTATGGCGCGTTCGTCGAATTCCTGCCGGGACGTGACGGCATGGTGCATATCTCGCAGTTGAGCGATCACCGTGTGGTCTCGGTCGAAGATGAAGTCGGCATGGGCGACGAAATCATGGTCATGGTGATCGACGTGTCGCCGGACGGCAAAGTCCGCTTGAGCCGTCAGGCTGTGCTCGAAGGCTGGACAGCCGAAGAAGCCCGTTCGCGGGATCGGCGTCCGCCGGGTGGCGGCGGCGGTGATCGCGGCGGGCGCGGCGGTGGTGATCGCGGTGGACGCGGCGGCGGCGGCGGTGGCGAACGTCGTTACAGCGACCGGAGTGATCGCAGCGAACGCGGCGGTGACCGGGGTGGTGATCGCGGCGGGCGTCCCCCGCGCGACTAACTGATTCAGAGTAGAATGGAGCGCGTTATAAGGTTATCTTATGACGCGCTTTTTTGTTTCCTGATGAGGAGCGATTCACCATGTCTGTGATCACGACTCCACCCCCGGTAAGTTCGCCCGCATGGTCGCCGCGCGCCAAGCGCGTCGTCAGCCTGATTTTGCTCGCGCTGGTCGGCATTTTCCTCTGGCAGGTGCTCGACGTGCTGCCGCTCGTGGTCGTGGCGACCGTGCTGGCGTTCCTGCTCTCGCCGCTGACCACCTTCCTCGAACGGCGGCTGCTGCGCTTCCTCCCCGGCGCGCGCGCGTTCGCCATCCTGCTGACGTTCGTGATCGTCTTCATCCTGCTGACGCTGGTGATCCTCGTCATCCTCCCGGTGATCTTCAACCAGTTCCGCGAGTTCGCCACCGATTTCCCCGACTTCGTGCAGCGGCTGCAAACCGATCTTGAGGCGACGCTCAGCCAGCCGATCCAGTTTCGCGGCGAACCGGTGCTGATCAACGGCGAACCGCTCATCCCGCTGGAACAAATCCGCATGGCGCTCGGCACGTCCGGTGGGGAGGAAACCGTCCCGCTCGGCGGATTCGATCTGCTCGGAACAGTGCGCGGATTCGTCTCATCGCTGGCGGGTCCCGCCTTCAGCGTAGTCGGGCGCACCTTCACCGCAGTGATCAACATCGTCTTTCTACTGACCCTCGTCTTTTACCTGATCCGTGACGGGAACAAGTTCGCAGAAAGCTTCGTCAAGATCGCACCGGAGTCGTATCAAGGCGACGTGCGCCGCCTGCTCTACGAACTCCGCGAGGTGTGGAATGACTATTTGCGCGGGCAGTTGATCCTGTGCATCGCCATCGGCATTCTGGTGCTGATCGCGGCGACACTGCTCGGCGTACCGAACTCGCCCATGCTGGCATTGATCGCCGGGATCACCGAGCTGATCCCGAACATCGGTCCGCTGATCGCGCTCATCCCGGCGGCGCTGTTCGCGTTGTTCAGCCAGTCGGCGACGCTGCCGTTCCTCTCCGGCGTGACCTTCGCGCTCGTCGTGATCGGCGTTTGGACACTGATCCAGAACATCGAAGCGGTGTTCCTCGTGCCGCGCGTCATGGGCGACAGCCTGAACCTGCATCCGGTAGTCGTGCTGGTCGGCGTGATCGTCGGCGCAAACATCGCCGGGATTCTGGGCGTGCTGCTGGCTGCCCCGGTGATCGCCTCGATCCGCGTGTTCGCGCAGTATTTCTACGGCAAGCTGATGGATCGCGACCCGTTCCCTAACCCCGCGCCGAAAGTCCCGTCGCCGAGCCTCTGGCAGCGGCTCAATGGACTGCGCGCACGCCTGTCAGGGCGGCGGGGAACGCGCTAGAATAGGCACGGTAAGGTTATTTTTGGCTGAAGGAGACCAATCATGGCGAACGGTGATGATGTCAATGTCGAGACGCTGGCGGAGACCGAAAGCTACGCCGCGTGGCTGTCGCGCGAGAACGACGGCGAACTCGTGTACCACCTCGAATTCGGCGCGGTGACGCTGCACTTCTACCGCGAAGAGTGGGAAGAGGTCGTCGCGCTGGTCGATGCGGCGAGCCGGGCGGGTGCAAACAAGCGATGAGTCAAGCCGCCCGCGTTACCCGCCTGCTCGTCGAGGCGCTGGCAAAGCATTTGCCGCCGAGCGCGGCGACGCTCAAGCTGATCGACGTGGGCGGCGCGGCAGGCGCGATCCTCGCCGAGCTGCGCGGCGATCTCGACATTCGGGCGGTGGACGCGGGCATGTGGCGCGCGGATGAAAACAGCGCCGATGCGGTGGTCGCGGTCGATCAGGTGATTGATGCGGAGTTTCTGGCAGAGGCGCGCCGCGCGCTGCGTCCCGGCGGGCGATTGATCGCCGTGATGGCGGTCGGCTATCCGAGCGAGACGCACGTTAGGACGCTGGAAGACGCGGGCTATACGCGCATTCTGGTCGAACACGGGGCAGACAGCCCACTGCCCATCGGCGTGCTGATGCGCGGCGAAAAACCGCACGAGACGGACGACACGCTGACACGCGTGCGCGTCGCGGCGGATGTCGATACAGCAGAACAGGACATGGCGACCTATCAGGGGCGTTACGTGCATCTGCTCATCCGGCAGACGCCGAACAAACCCGTGTGGGCGATGCGCGCCGACGAGGATATCGTCTGGGACGCGGCAGCGGTCGGCGATGTGCTGCTGGCGTTCACCAGCCTGCCAAGAGCGGTCAGCTTCATGCAGCCTGCCGTCCTCAGCGGGTGGATCGAAGGCGTTAACAAGGTGGTCAAGTTCAAGCGCGAGGTGATCGCAGATTGGGCGGAACGCATACTGCTCAACCCGGCACTGGAACGGATCGCCGGGCTGCCGCTCACCTTCCGTCCCGTCGATCCCAACGCGGCAGAGCAGCCGGATGAGTAATACTTACCTCACCCCTAAGTTCCCTCTCCAGTTAGAGAGTGGACTTGAAAACATGCGCGTTGTTCCCCCCTCTCCAGTTGGAGAGGCGGCTAGGGGGTGAGGTTTCTGTGACATTCACCCTCGACACCCTGACATGGCTGGCGTCAGACGCGGGCGCGGCGCTGCTGGAACGGCTGGCAGGCGATGACCTCTCGGACGTCAACACGCTGCGCCTGCTCACCCTGCTGCGCCGTGACCACTCGCCGGAACAGGCAGGCGCGGCGCTTGAATTAGCGCGGCTGCGCGCCAAGGCGGTCGGCAAGTTCGGCGCGGACGCGACGCGCCTGTTCTTCACCCGTGACGCGCTCGAACAGGCAAGCGATCCGCTCATCAGAACGTGGCGGGCAGGCTTCTTTCAGCCACAGCCCGATCAGCCGATGCTCGACCTGTGCTGCGGCATTGGCAGCGATGCCTTCGCCTTTGCGCGGGCAGGCTGGCAGGTCACAGGCTGTGATCTCGACCCCGTGCGCGTCGAAATGGCACGCTTGAACGCGGCAGCACTGGGACTCACGGCGCGCTTCGAGGTCGCGGACGTGACGCAGATCGATCTACGCGCACGGCTGCTGTTCTTCGATCCGGCGCGCCGCACGGGTGATGGCAAACGCATCTTCGACGTGGAGCAGTACCAACCACCGCTCTCGCTGATCGAACGCTTCCACGCCGAGTCATGGGGCGTCAAGGTGTCTCCCGGCGTAGACATGGAGCAGATCAGCCCGTATTGCGGCGCGCAGACACACCTCGCCTTTATTTCGGTGCGCGGCGACCTGAAAGAAGCGTGTCTAATCTACGCAAGCGCGGACGAGGCGTGCCTCGTCCCTACACGGGATCGAACGCGGGCGGTGCTGCTCACCGGAAACGAAGCATTGGAATGGGTCGGCGCGGTGGCGGAAATATCGTTACGTGAGCCGCGCCAATGGCTGGTCGAACCCGACCCGGCCCTCATCCGCGCTGGCTTGGTGGCAGACGCCGCGCGCGAGTTCGGCGGAGCGCAGCTAGACGAGTCGATTGCTTACTTCACGACGGACGACAAGCCGGAATCGGCTTGGGTGCGGGCGTGGCGCATCCTCGACTGGATGCCGTTCAATGGCAAGAAATTACAGGCGTATCTGCGCGAACGCGGGGTCGGCACGGTGACGGTTAAGAAGCGCGGCACAGCGGTCACGCCGGAAGTCTTGATTCCTCAATTGAAGTTGAAAGGGAGCGAGTCGCGCACGCTGGTGCTGACCCGGTATGCGGGGAGACAAATCGTGCTGATTTGTGAGAATTTATCACCTTAACAAGAGAGCGGGATGAGCGACCCACAATGGCGCGAGTGCGATGGGCTGCCATGTGCAGTGTCGCCGGTGACGTGGGTGAGAACAGTGGGCTGCGATGCGCCGATTGGGTAATATGTGAGGGCGATGTCGGCTGGAATGTGGCTTGGATGACAACGCAGGTCACTCACCGCGTTCTATTGTTAAGGTGATCACTCACTACTGTTAGAATACTGTGAAATGCCGCACAATAACCTTGAGTTTGTGTGAAAAGCATGAATTTTTTGTTTGACTTCTGTAATATCAAAAGGATGTGTCTATGTTGTTCCCATTTCGCAATGAACCGCTGACCGACTTCACCCAAGCGCACGAACAAACCGCCTTTCAGCGAGCGCTGGACAAGGTCAAAGCGATGCTTGGGCGCGAAATCCCCGCTGTAATCGATGGGGAGCGCCTGTGGAACGAGCAGGGTTTTGTTTCGATCAACCCGTCGCGCCCGGAAGAAGTGCTGGCGCGCTTCCCCAAGCTCGACGTGAGTCATGCGGATCGCGCCATCGACGCGGCAGCGCGGGCGTTCAAGACGTGGCAGCATGTCCCGGTCGAGGAACGGGCGCGCTATCTGCTGCACGCGGCGGCGGAAATGCGGCGGCGCAAGCATGAATTCAGCGCGGTGATGGTGCTGGAAGTCGGCAAGAGTTGGGCAGAAGCCGACGCCGACACCGCCGAGGCGATTGACTTCATGGAATACTACGCCCGGCAAGCCATGCGCATCGCCGACAGCAGCGATTTGCTGACGCCCTTCCCCGGCGAACAGTTGAGCCTGTACTACATCCCGCTCGGCGTGGGCGTGGTGATCTCGCCGTGGAACTTCCCGAACGCGATTGCCACCGGCATGACGAGCGCCGCGCTGGTCGCCGGGAATACGGTGTGCTTCAAACCCGCCGAGCCGAGTTCGTGGATCGCCGCGATGATCTGCGACCTGTTCTACGAGAGCGGCATCCCGCGCGGCGTGCTGAACTTCATGCCGGGCAAAGGCTCGGTGATCGGCGCGCGCATGGTGGACAGCCCGCAGACGCGCTTCATCGCCTTCACGGGGTCAAAAGAGGTCGGCTTGCGCATCTTCGAATCGGCGGGCAAGACGCAGCCGGGTCAACTGTGGCTCAAGCGGACGATCTTGGAGATGGGCGGCAAAGACGCGGTCGTGGTCGACGAGACGGCGAACCTCGAAGCGGCGTCGGTCGCCATCGTGCAGAGCGCATTCGGCTTTCAGGGACAGAAATGCTCTGCCGGATCGCGCGCTATCGTGGTCGATAACGTCTACGATCAGGTGATCGGGCGGGCGGTCGAACTGACGAGCAAGCTGACCGTTGGCGCGCCGGATCAATCACACCTGATCGATCAGGGTCCCGTCGTAGACAAGAATTCGTACCAGAAGATCATGGAATACATCGAGGTCGGGACGCAGGAGGGCAAGCTGCTGCTCGGCGGCAAACCATTGATCACACCGGAAAATGGCTACTTCATCCCGCCGACGATCTTCGGGGATGTCGCGCCGGACGCGCGCATCGCGCAGGAGGAGATTTTCGGACCGGTGCTGGCGTGCATCCGCGCGCGTGACTTCGACGACGCGCTGAACATCGCCAACGGGACGGAATTCGGTTTGACTGGGGCGCTCTTCAGCCTTGACCGCGCGCGGATCGAGCGGGCGCGGCGCGAGTACCACGTCGGTAACCTGTACTTCAACCGCAAATGCACGGGCGCGTTTGTCGGCGTGCATCCGTTCGGCGGCTTCAACATGAGCGGCACGGACAGCAAGGCGGGCGGCCCCGATTATCTGCTGCTGTTCACGCAGGCAAAGAGCGTGGCGGAGCGGCTGTAGGGCGTTCGGAGCGCAGTGTCTCCCCTCCCGCCTGTGTGATCGGCAGGAGGGGACTGAATGAACTAGTGCCCCGCGCTGATTGCCTCCGCCATTGCGCCCGCGACGGCGATCAGGTCGGCGGCACAGGCGGGCGGGATTGTCCCTTCCGGCAGCGCCGTGACTTGGGCGACGAAATCGGTCAGCGCGGCGGGCTGCTCGACCTGCGGGATCGCGTCGGTGACGGTCAGCGGGGCGTC
>JACSRG010000250.1 GCA_014879865.1 Anaerolinea sp. | reverse complement strand
GCACTGACTGTATCAAACGCCCCCGAACAAATCGGTTCGGAACCCGTACACCGTCGTGGATGGGACAGCGAGCGCCTTCGGCGCAAACAACACGCTGCTCTACTGGAAGGGTCAACGCTTTGTCTATGTCACATGGCAGGATGGAGCGCATCTAGGCGGCAATCTACGGGGATGGGCGTCTACAACGGATTACTCTCCGCGCTGCTTCTCAGATGACAAAGCTGAGGGGCGGTGCGTTTTCATTTCCCGACAAGCTGTCACTGACAGCCATGCACTTCAGTGGAGGTGCTTATGCATGTTCAGACGACCACGCACTTGATGATCGCAGGCAGCCGCTACACGACTCGTGAGATGCTCGATTACGCCCGCCGCGCCGTCCAGCGCGCCCACCAACTCGGCTGGACAATCATCGTTGGCGACAATCCGAAAGGCGTGGATATGGCAGTCGTGCAGGAATGCCGCCGCCTCAGGGTGAAGGTGATCGTTGCCGGGATCGCCAACTTCCCGCGCAATTACGGCTGCAAGCATGGGGGCTATATCAAGGTTACGCGCGATCTGTACCGCGTCTCAGGCGGCGATCTACTTGGCAGTTACACGGCACGCGTTCGCTGGATGGTGGACAACGCGCAGCGCTGCCTTTTTGTATGGAACGGCGACAGTCCCGGCACGAAGCAGGGCTACGATTACGCGGTGCAGCGCGGCAAAGAGGCACATCTCATCAACTTCGACCGGAGTCCACAGCCATGAACGCTCATATCATCGCGGTGGATACCTACGGCGCGCAGCGTGTGAACGCACCGCAGACGGGCAAACTGGTTAGCGCATACAAGCTTGGGTACACGACAGCAGTGACCGCCGTGCTGCTGGCGTTGTACGGTGAGAATGCACACGATGTATCGCCCAAACAAGCATCCTACCGCTATGTCCAGATCGACAGCGAAGTCGTAGTGCGTCATGGGCATATTTTACTCACGCTCACAGCCGCTGAACTGGCAAAGACGGAACAGATTACACGCCAGAGCCACCGTGCCGGCGTGTTTCTATGGCGTGACAAAAAGTGGTGGGCGTTCCCCGACAACAGTCATCCCGACTACACGGAACCTGGCTACCGTACAGGTCCAAACTTTGACCCGACGGGCTTTCGTCCGCCGTCACCATCCACGGGTGAACGCGAAACGACAATCAGCGGAGTCATCGCGAAGAGAAGCCAGCGCAGTGCATCAGAAAAGCCGTGGTGGTGGCTCTCAGGCGAGACCTATCCCCATCGGGAACTACTCAAGCGGCATGGTGCGCGCTTCAGCTCACGCCGCAAACAATGGTACTTCATCGGGCCGGAGCTGCCCGCCGCGATTCGGGCGCTGGTCACGAGCGAAACGCAGACCGATTCTGAATCATCCGACGAGGAACCGGAGTCGCCGCTGCTGGCGATCTTCGGCGGGCAAATCGTCGGCAAAGAGCGCGCCGCGAACGGCGACGTGATCGTGAAGGGTGAGAATGGCGTTTTTGCCACGCGAACGACGATGGACAACCGCTTCGGAGAGACGAAAGCCCTCTGGGTGTTCGACCTTCCGCCGCAGTCCCGTGTGGGCAATCCGCTGCCCGCAATCCTCACTGCATTGCAGCATAACAGAGCTGTTTACGCGATTTACAACCAGCAGTGGCGATTTGAAGAAGCAGAGC
>JACSRG010000110.1 GCA_014879865.1 Anaerolinea sp. | reverse complement strand
GCCTGAAGGCGTGCTGGCGTGGCGGTTGGCGCTGCGCGAAGCGCTGCAATCCGCTTTCGCGCGCGGCTACTGCATCACCGACTTTCTGTCAGATCGCGACTCGAATGTCTATATACTCAAGCGCAATGGAGACGCGTCATGAAGCTGTTTACCGCCAGTCTTTCCACCGAAACCAACACGTTCTCACCCATTCCGACGGGCTTAAAAAGCTTCGCCATCACGCGCAAGGGCGATTACAGCACCTTTCCGCCGTTCGCCGACTCGGTCGTGGCGTTCTGGCGCAAGCTGGCAGATGAACGCGGTTGGCAGACGGTCGAAAGCCTCATCGCCGCCGCCGAACCCGCCGGGAAAACGCTCAAGGTGGTGTACGAGCGCTACCGTGACGAGATCATCGCCGACCTGACCGCCGCGCTGCCCGTCGATCTCGTGCTGCTTGATCTACATGGCGCGATGGTCGCCGACGGCTACGACGACTGCGAAGGCGACTTGATCGCCGCCGTGCGGGAGGTCGTCGGCGGCGATGTTCCAATTGGCGTAGAGCTTGACCTGCACTGTCACATCACCGACCTGATGATCGAACAGGCGACTATCATCATCACCTACAAGGAATACCCCCATACGGACATTTTTGATCGGGCGGTCGAGTTGTTCAATCTCACGGCGGATACGGCGGCGGGCAAGCTCAAACCGGCGATGGCGCTGTTCGACACGGGCATGATCGGGCTGTACTACCCGACACAGGAACCCGTGAAAAGCTACGTAGATCGCATCAAACAGCTTGAGCGCGAACCCGGCGTGCTGTCGATTTCGCTCGGACACGGTTTCCCATGGGGCGATGTGCCGGGGTTGGGGACGAAAGTGCTGGTCGTCACCGACGGCGATCCCGCTCAAGCCGCCGCTCTCGCCGAGCAGTTGGGGCGCGAGTTCTACGCCATGCGCGCCCGCGTGATGCCGTCCTTTCACACCATTGACAGCGGCTTGGACGCCGCGCTTGCCGTCGAAGGGTCGCCGGTGGTGCTTGCCGATGTGTCGGATAATCCGGGCGGCGGCGCACCGGGGGATTCGACCTACATCCTCAAGCGCCTGCTCGAACGCGGGATCACCGGAGCGGCGGTCGGCTGCATCTATGACCCGATTGCGGTGACGCTGGCATTTGAAGCAGGCATCGGCGCGACGCTTGATCTACGCATCGGCGGCAAAATGGGGCTCATGTCCGGTGACCCGCTCGACCTGACGGTCACTGTGACAGGCTTACAGGCGCAAGCAGTCCAGCGCTTCGGGAATGACGACGCGCAAATGAGCTTCCCGATGGGCGACTGCGCCGCCGTGCATACAGCGGGCGTGGACATCGTGCTCTATTCGCAGCGCGGGCAGACCTTCAGCCCGGAGGTCTTCAGCAACGTGGGCATTGATCCGCTCCAGCGCCGCCTGCTCGTCGTCAAATCGACGCAGCACTTTTACGCGCGCTTCTCGCGGATCGCGTCACAGGTCATTTACGTGAGCGCGCCGGGAGCAACCGCGCCCGATTTCCGCTCGATCCCGTACCAGATCGCCGACAAGAACCGCTACCCGATGGTCGAAGACCCGCTAGGAACATAACATGCCCGCACTCGAAGCACTGCGCGAACGTCTCCCCGTGATCAATGTGTGGCTGCAATCGGAGATCGACGCCGGGCACACCCCCCGGCGCAGCGGTCGGCATCATCGCGCACGGTGAGGTCATTTTCGCCTAAGGGTTCGGGCTGCGCGATCTCGAACGCAAGCTGCCCGTCGATGCGGACACGATTTTCGCCATCGGCTCGTGTACCAAAGCCTTCACGGCGTTGGGTGCGGGTCTGCTGGTGGACGAAGGCAAACTCACATAGGACACGCCGATCCGTGATCTGCTGTCGCACCAGACCGGACTGCCGCGAAGAACTCATCGCGCGCCTGCGGCATCTCAAGCCGAGCGCCACCTTCCGCCAGCGCTGGCAGTACCAGAATATGATGTACATGACAGCGGGCTACGTCGTCGGGACGACGTGGGAAGAATTCACGCAGACGCGCATCTTCACTCCACTGGACATGAAGCGGACGCAAAGGCGCGTTCAAGGCAATCCCCTTCCGCGACATCAGCACGGCAGGTCCCGCCGGATCGATCAACTCGAATGTGGACGACATGCTCAAGTGGGTGCTCGCCAATTTGAAACACAAGCCGGGGCTGGTCAAGGACGAGACCTTGCGCGAGCTGCATTCGCCGCAAGCGGTTATCCCCGATTCGCCCGATTTCGCATGGCACGGTACAGCGGACATCACGCATCCCGGCTACGGCGATTTCACCGTCAGCGTGGAGGGCGATAAGCTGTCTGCCCGCTACAACGGGCTGCCGCTGCGTATGACGCCGCATCACTACGAGGTTTTCCTGATCGAAGACGAGGACGAAGAACTGACGCTGCGTCGCCCGTTTTACCTGCCGCCTAGAACCGGCGGTGGACGCAGTTGAGTTTACGCGGGTCGAGGAAAGCGCATAGGGGTGATGTGGGGCGCAGAGTGCTGCGCCCCATCGATCAAGATCAAGCGGGTGCGTCGGCTTTCGCCCGCTTGGTCGCCACAAACGCGCCGTTCGGCTGGTGGATCGTCACTTCGGTGACCGCGCCGTTCTCCACCTTGAACTCGAAGCTGAATCCCGTCAGCCCCTTCAAATTGAACGTTGTGCCCTGATACGGTTCGAGGATCACATCGCCCTGCCCCGGCACGGACGCAATCAGCGAGTCTTCGCCGCGCATGGCGACCGTCAGCGTCATGCCCATCAATTCATATTCTCCGACGAACTGTTCAAGGAATGCGCGATTCTTCAAACTGGAATCCGCCATGCGCGTGAACATGATCGGCGCGACATTCGGCTCTAACTGCACGGACACCTTTTCGACGCTGCCCTTCACGTCGAGGTGATATTGCAGTTTGAGCTGCACATCCATATGGGCGATTGTCCCCTCAAACACGTCGTAATGATAATGTTCCATCGTCAGGTCGAGGCGGTTGTAGGTCGCAATTAGCTTGCCGTCAACATCCTTAACTGACAGCACACCGTAGCCGGGATGCTCGAAGTCGCCGACGTAGTCCGCCAGCGGGTGCGATGGCTGCGTATCCGGTTTGCGGTCGCTCGCGCTCTGTTCTTTCGCCTGTTTCGCCTGATCCTTGACCTTGTCGATGAAGCCCTTCATCGAGGCGTGCCAGTCGCGCTGTTCCAATCCCAACAGCAGCTCGTAGATGTAAAATGCGACCACTTCGTGCAGGAAATTCTGGTTGAGGTTCGTCAGGATCACCGACCCCATGTTGCGCGCCGGGATGAACGACACCAGCGCCGAGAACCCGTCGATGTTGCCGCCGTGCTGAAGCAGCGTTTCGCCGTGGAACGTATGGATGAACCAGCCGAGTCCATAGCTGACCATGTCGCTGCCATACAGCTCGCTCCACAGTGGGTCAGCGATGACCATTTGCGGCGTGTGCATCTGGCGCATACTCGCCTCGGTAATCACCTGCTGTTCGCCGACCTTACCCTTCGCAAGGTGGAACTTGACCCATTCCGCCATTTCCAGCGGGGTAGCGTTGATCGATCCGGCGGGTCCCACCTCGTCGATGTTGCGGAACGCCATCAGGTTGATTTCGTCGTCTTTCTCGGCATACGGCAGCGCGTATTCCGGCGCGGTCTGCATGGCGCTGACCGAGAAGTTGGCGGTTTTCATGCCGAGCGGTTGGAAGATGCGCGTCCGCACTACGTCTTCCCATGTCGTCCCCGCCATTTTGCCCGCCAGATAGCCAGCGGTCATGTACATCAGGTTCTGATACTGCCAGTATGCCCGGAAATCGCGGTTCGGCTCAAGGTATTGCAGGCGGTCGATCATCTGCTCGCGGGTGGCGGTCGAGTTGTACCACATCAGGTCATGGCGCGGCAGACCGGAACGATGGCACAGCAAATCGCGCGGCGTCATGCGCGCCGAGGCGAAATCGTCTTTCAGCTTGAAGTTGGGCAGGTAATCGCGCACGGGCTTGTCCCATTCGAGCTTGCCGTCATCGACCATCAGCGCGACCGCAGCCGAGGCAAACGCCTTGCTCGACGAGCCGATGGCGAACATCGTGTTCGCCGTCACCGGGAGCTGATTCTCCCGGTCGCGCACGCCGTAGCCTTCGGCATGGATGATCTCGCCATCCTTCACGACGGCGATGCCAACGCCCGGCACTTTCCAATCCGCCATCTTTTCGGGCAGCCATTCGGCAAGCGCCGCCGCCAATTTGCTTTTTGCTTCCTGATTGTCCATCTAGACCTGCTCCTATTCGACAAATACGCCTCATGACTGGCGTCGGGGATCAAGCGCATCGCGCAAGCCATCCCCCACCAGATACAGAAACAGCACCGTCAGCGCGATCATGATCCCGGGCCAGACAATGAGGTACGTCCCCCGGTAAAAATGCGCGCGTGCTTCGGTCAGCATGTTGCCCCACGTCGGCGTCGGCGGCTGCACCCCCAAGCCAAGAAAGCTCAAGCCGGATTCCACCAGAATCAGCGACCCGGCGTTGATCGTCAGCGACACCACGATAAGCGGGACGAGGTTCGGCAGCAGGTGACTCACCATGATGCGCCAGCCCGTCGCGCCAAGCGCGCGCGCCGCCAGGACATAATCGCGTTCGCGCAGCGCCAGCACTTCACCGCGCACAAGCCGCGCCGTCGCGCTCCATCCCAGAAATGCCAACAGCACGACGAGCGCTTCCGGTCCCGGCGACCAGATGGTCGTCACCACGATCAGCAGGAAGAACGCCGGGATCGATTCGAGAGTGCTGATGATCCAGCGCAGCGCGGCGTCGAGAGTCCCGCCGTAGTAGCCCGCCGCTAAACCCGATACGACGCCGATGCCAATCGTCAGCAGGCTGCTCACCGAGGCGATTGCCAGCGAGATACGCCCGCCGTACAACAGGCGCACCAGTTGATCGCGCCCAACGTTATCCGTGCCGAGCGGGTGTGTCGGACTCGGCGGTAGATAGCGCTCGGCGACAGAGGTGCGCGTCGAGTCGATGTTGAGCGCCTGCTCCACGATGGGCGGTCCCAGCCCGCAGATCAGCGCCATGATCAGCAGCCCGAACAAGGCAAACAGCGTCAGGCGGTCGCGCAGCACACGCTTAAGCGCGCGCCGCCAGAATAGATTGCGGACGGGGACGTGCGAAGTCCCTTGGAGTGAACGCGAGATCGAGGTTACGTCTGACATCAGGTCAACCGGATTCTTGGATCGAGTAAGCCGTAGAGTACATCCGAGATGATCAGCCCAACGATATACAGGACTGCACCGACCAGCACGAAGCCCATCACAAGCGGATAATCGCGGGCGAGCGCCGCCTGAATCGACAGCCGCCCCATGCCGGGCCAGCTAAAGATCGTTTCGATGATGACCGCGCCGCTCAACATGCCGCCGATGGAGGGACCGATGAACGTCGCGACGGGCATGAGCGCATTGCGGACGACATGTCGTCCCCAGATCACCCGATTTCTCAGTCCTTTCGCCTGCGCTGTGCGGACGTAATCCTGCCCCAGCACCTCCAGCGCGCTCGCACGCACGTAGCGAATCAGCGAAGCGATGCCGCCGAACGACAGCACAGTGATCGGCAGTACCATGTAGGGCAGCATTTCGCCGAGAGTAACCTCGCCGCTGCTGGTGACATCGCGCATCCCGGTTAGCGGCAGCCAACCGAGCTGCACGCTGAAGACAATGATCAGCAGCAGCGCCAGCCAGAAGCTCGGCACAACGGTGCCCAATACGGACATAATGCGCGCCACTTGATCAAACAGCCCATTGTGATTAACGGCGGACAGCAGCCCGATGAGCGTGCCCAACCCGTAAATGATCACGAAGGCGGGCAGCGTTAACCGCAGGGTCGCGGGGATGCGTTCGACAATCAGTTCCAGTACGGGGCGTTTATACGTGATCGACGTACCGAGATCGCCGCGCAGGAGACCGTAGCGCGATCCGTTCACGTCCGGTGTGCCGTCCGCATTGACGTCGATCTGCGTGAAGTCGTTCCCGATTAACCAATAGAGGTACTGCGTCACCGGCGGCTGATCGAGTCCCAGCAGGCGGCGCTGCTGCTCGATCCCTTGCGGCGTCGAACCCGGAGTGAACGCGAGCATCGACACCGGATCGCCCGGCGCTGCCAGCACCAGCAGAAAGGCGATGACCGTGATCCCAAACAACGTCGGAACAGCGAAGATAAGCCGCCGTAGAACCAACAAATACATGCTTGCACCCGGTGGAACGCATAAAAGAAAGAATGAAACGAACATAGCATAGACACACCAAATGTGCAATAATTTGTGCAGCTAGGGTCGTTCTATTTTTGATCTATAGATGGACGGGGAGAAAACAAGGATGAAACGCTTACAGATTTTGCTGCTGGTCATCGTGCTTGCGCTGGCGGTAGGCAGTGTAACGGCACAGGGCGACGGTGGAACGCTCGTGATCGCGATCAACGCCGACACGCAGGGATTCAACGCCTTCGCGCAAACTTCCGTGACGAACCTCGTCACCTCATTCATGTGGCCCACGCTGGTTCAAAATGACCCGCAGACCGGGGAAATCATCCCGAATCTGGCGTCATGGACGATCTCCGAAGACGGTCTCGTCTATAACTTCACCATTGACGCCAGCGCGACGTGGAGCGACGGCACGCCGATTACGTCGGGTGATGTGAAGTTTGCGCTCGACGCATCGCAAGCGCCCGAGGTCGGCAGCTTCATGGCGGGGCTGCTCAATTACGAGGCAATCAACATCATCGACGACAAGACGTTCGAAATCGTGCTGCCGGCGGTAGACTGCACCTTCTTGAGCAACCTCGGTTGGGGCATCATGCCCGCGCATAAGTTCGCGGCGGATTTCAGCGACTTCAATACCGCGTCGATCAACACCGCGCCGGATATTGCGGGCGGTCCGTTCATCTTCGACGAACACGCGCCGGATGAGTTCATTCGCCTGCGCGCCAACCCGTCCTACTGGAAGGGCGAACCGCAGATCGATAACCTCGTCTTCCAGATCATCCCCGACTCGGAAGTCGCCTTCCAAGCCCTGATGAGCGGTGAAGTTGACATTTTCCCGACCCTCTTGGCGGATCAAGACCCGGCGGCGGCGAGCAACCCGAACCTGACCGTCTTCCGTTTCCCGGCGAACCATGTCTCCTTTACGACCTTCAATCTGGCTGATCCGACTAACCCGCAGCCCGCTTACGATGCAGATGGCAACCCGGTCGATCAGGGATCGCACCCGATTTTCGGGGATGTAGCCGTCCGCCGCGCTTACGTGATGGGCTACGATCATGACGCCGTGCTGATGCTGGCAGGCGAAGGCGCTGCCCGCACCATCGGTCCCGTGCCGCCCGTCGTCAGTTGGGCATATGCCAACGCGCTCTCCCCGCTCCCCTATGACCCTGAAGGCGCTGCCGCGATTCTCGAAGAGGCAGGATGGGTGGACAGCGACGGCGACGGCGTACGCGAAAAGGATGGCGTGCCGCTTGCTTTCCAGTTGGATTATCCGGCAGGCGACACCTTGATCGACAGCGTGGCGCTCATCATTCAGGATCAACTGGGGCAGATTGGCTTCCGCGTCACCTTGAACGGCGCGGAATGGCAGTCGCTGGTCGGCGCGCGCTTGCTGGCGCAGACCTACGACGCCTTCTATCTGGGCATCGGCGCGGCATCGGCGGAACCGGATTTCAACCCCAATCTGATGCTCAACAGCCGTCAGGACATCCCCGGCGGCGGTTTGAACCTCGCCTCTTACGTCAACCCGGCGATGGATGAAAGCCTTGCCGCCGCACGCTCCGTCCCCGGCTGCGCGCCGGTGGATCGCGCGCCGCTCTATGAAGACGTGCAGGAACTCGTGCTGGAAGACGTTCCCTACGACTTCACCTACTCCATTGGGGCACGCTGGGCGTACAACAACCGGATTCAGAACATGGTTCTCGGTCCGTGGTCGCTCTACGGCAACATCGAAGACTGGACGCTCGCGCAATAGCTGTAACCTTATGAGTTCTGACACCTGTCCCGCTTCAAGGGATAGGTGTCAGCCCCTTCTGCGATCCTCAAGTGGAGGCGACGATGTACCGGAACTTACGACAAGGTGCAGGCGAGTCTGCGCCGCCTGTCAAGCTGGACAGTTCAGTTGAAATGATGTGGGGCGTCAAAATCCCCATGCGCGATGGCGTGAACCTCAACGCCACCGTCTTTCGCCCGAAAGGGGCAGAGCCGCTGCCGGTGATCTTCCTGCTCACGCCGTACATCGCCGATTCCTACCAGAACCGCGCCGCCTACTTCTCGCGCAATGGCTACGTCTTCGCGATGGTGGACTGCCGGGGACGCGGCAATTCCGGCGGCGACTTTGACCCCAACTTCAACGAGGGGCGCGACGGCTACGATCTGGTCGAGTGGTTCGCCGCGCAGCCCTTCTGCGATGGTCAGGTGACGATGTGGGGTGGCTCGTACGGCGGTTTCGACCAATGGATGACTCTGCGCGAACAGCCGCCGCACCTGAAGACGATTGTCCCGGTGGCATCGGCGCACATGGGCGTCGATTTCCCGATGACCAATAATGTCGCCTATCCGTACCTGCTCCGCTGGATGACCTTCACCAGCGGCGTAACGCCCAACATGGGGCTGTTCACGGATGAAGCCTTCTGGAATGAAAAATACCGCGAGCTCTACCGTACGCACGCGCCGTTCAAGTCGTTCGACCAGATCGTCGGCAACTTCTCGACGCAGTGGCAGAAGTGGGTCGCGCATCCCGCGATTGATGACTTCTGGCAGCCGCTGGCGATCAAGCCGGAGGAATACGACCGGATCGACATGCCGATTCTGACGATCACCGGGCACTATGACGGCGATCAACCGGGCGCATTCGCCTATTACAAGCGCCATATGGCGTCGCAGTCGCCCTCCCGCGACGAACACTACTTGATCGTCGGTCCTTGGGATCATGCCGGGACGCGCACGCCGAATCGCAGTGTCGGCGGGCTGGATTTCGGCGAACCGTCGCTGATCGACATGCACAAGCTGCACAAAGACTGGTACGACTGGACGCTGAAAAGCGGCACGAAACCGGAGTTTCTCAAAGATCGGGTCGCGTACTACGTCCTGCCGTCGAACGAATGGAAATACGCGTCAAGCATCGACGCGATTGCGAGCGAAACCCGTAAGCTGTATCTCGACTCAACCGGGATGACGAACGATGTGTTCCACTCCGGCACGCTGACCACCAATCCGCCTTCCGGCTCGGCGGCGGACAATTACGTTTACGATCCGCTCGATACCCGCCCCGGCGATGCCGAAAAAGACGATGGCGACCCCAACTATCTGACCGACCAGACGCCGGATTTAAACTTGTTTGGCGGCGGCTTGATCTACCACACCGAACCGTTCGCCGAAGCGACCGAGATCACCGGGTTTCTCAAACTTACCGCGTGGATCGCCATCGACGTGCCGGATACTGATTTCGTCGTGACCGTCGCCGAAGTGCTGCCCGATGGTCGCTATGTTTTTCTCACCCGCGACCTCAAGCGGGCGCGCTACCGCGAATCGCTCACGACGGAAAAGCTGGTCACGCCGGGAGAGATCATCTGCTACGAGTTCGACAGCTTCATGTTCTTCTCGCGCCTCGTCGGCAAAGGCAGCCGTCTGCGCCTGACGTTCGCCAGCCCGAACACGATCCAGCTCCAAAAGAATTACAACAGCGGCGGCGTGGTCGCCGAGGAAACGGCAGCAGACGCGCGTACGGCACACGTCACGCTCTACCACGACGCCGATCATCCAAGTTATCTGGAACTGCCCATCGTCGCCCGATCTGCTGACGAGGCGAGTGCGCCTCCGGCGGCAGCGCCGATCACCCCGGCGGCGAAGCCTGATATGTGAACTCAGCATGACCCCGCACAGCTTCCACGTGTGTGCAGGGTCATGACTTTTTACACGCCCCGATTTTGAGTAGAATTGAACCTTTCCGCCTCGAATAAGTGCTTTCATAAACATACTTTTGATTCTAGGGCGGTAAGAATGCCCCTTGTACAATTTGGGGGAGACAGTGTTTATTCGCAGGTTACCTCTTGGATGGATGGGACGCCTTGCCCTGCTGCGGCTGATCGCTCAGTGGCGCGCGCTGCTCACAGTGATTGTCGGCGTGCTGCTCGCCGGGATTATCGGGGCGAACGCACCGCTGTACACGGCGGCAGTCGCGCAAATCGGTATGGTGGATCGGCTGCAAGATCAGCCGCCGGATCGCGTCAATCTCTTCACGCGCGTCACCGTCACCGGGGCGCAAACCACCGACATCGACGCCGCATGGCAGACGCTCGACGCCGATTTGCACGCGCTGCT
>JACSRG010000021.1 GCA_014879865.1 Anaerolinea sp. | reverse complement strand
CGCCGCCCGGATGAAATGCGGGAATAAGAGCAAGAAGAAAAGAAAGACTCAACGCAAAGGCGCAAGGACGCGAAGACGCCAAGAAGATGGATCCACGGACGGCAAAAATGCCGTTCCTACAACTCATCCTATCACTTTGCGCCTTTGCGTGTTAGGAGATGACATGGCAGGACGTACCGACGACCTGTTCGCGGCGATCACGCGGGAAGTCGAAGCGCACGAACGGCTGAACCGTCGTCGAGCCGAAATCGCGGCGGCGATCACCCGGCTGGACTCCGAGCGCGAAGCCGACCGCGCCGAGATCGCCCGGCGGGCAGGCGAAGATCGCGCCGAAATCGAACGCGAGCGCGCCGCCGAGATCGCCAAAATCGACCGGACGTTTTACCGCGCCTCGACGGACGCCATCGCCGAGCGTGACGCGCTGGCGGCACATCAGGCACGCAATGCGGCAGCAGATCGGCTGGCGGCGGTGGACGCCGAAACGCGTCTCGAACTGGAACACCTGCAAACGGGGCTGGATCGCGAATCGCGGACGCTCGACACGCACTACGCCCGCCGCATCACCACGCTGCTGGACTCGGCGCGGCGCGAAGAAGCCGATCTGGTGGCGGCGGCAGACAGGGCGGAACGCGCACGGCTGGCGGTCGCGCAGATCGGCGGGGCGTGGCGCGAAGTACAGGAGACGACGCACCAGAACAACCTGTACAGCATCCTCAACTTTGGCTTGAGTCTCGCGGAGAGCCGCTTTCAGCAGTTCATCACGCGGCTGTTGACCGCCATCCCCGGCTACGGTGGGGCGACTCCGGTCAGCATGACGGTGTACGCGACTGCGCCCGCCGCGATCCGCCGGGAAGTGGACAGCCGCCTGAGCGAGTATTTCCGCCGCGCGGGTTTCTGAAGTTTGTAGGGATAAGGCATGGCTTACTTTGCGATTGCGCCGGACGCGAATCCGGCGAACCTGATCAACGTAGAGACGTGGACGACCCTGCCGCCGCACATCCTGCCGGATCGCGCCATCCCGCTGACCGGGAAAGTTCGGCGGCGGGCACTCTCCGGCGTGGCACGGCACGATGGTCACATCGACGGCGCGCTGACCTTCGACCTGTTGGCGCGGGTGGATTTCAACCGCTTCATGCGGGCGCTGTTCGGCGGTTTCACCACGCCGAGCAAGCGCGTCTCCCTGACACTGATCGACGAGTTGGGATATTACAGTCCGTTCTTGGGATACATCGACAAGCCGGGCTTCGAGATCGCAACGGGCGGGATGCTGCGCGAGATCGTCTTTCCGCTGGCGCATCTCGTCTTGCAGAGCGTCACCAAGACCGGCGCGTCCACGCTGACCGCAGCGGATCGGCTGGTGTACGGCGACACGAGCGGCGGCTCGTTCACGCTGACTCTACCCGCTGCCAGCGCGGTTCAGCCGCGCACGGTGATCAGCGTGAGTAAGGTCGGCGCGGCGGGGATGCTTACGGTGGCGGCGGCGAGCGGGGGAACGATCAACGGGGCGGCGAGTCTCGCGCTGACGACAGACGGCGCGCGCGTCGATCTGGTCAGCGATGGGGTCAGCAAGTGGGTGAGCATCACTGGTTGAGCTAGGGACGCTCAACGGGGAATCCCATATCCACCAAGTGCCACCGGAGGCTCAAAAGGCTTGTCCGCTATTGCCGCACGGGGTTTAAACCCCGT
>JACSRG010000022.1 GCA_014879865.1 Anaerolinea sp. | reverse complement strand
TGATTTGGTCTCTGCTGCAGGTCGAAGCTCACTGTGCGCCCTTCAGTATCCAGCGCTTCCGTAGCCACGCCCATCTTCCGCATAGCGCCACACCCGCAAGCATCACGACGACGCCGAAATGATGGACGACCATACCCAGTCCATGTGCGCGATGCAGCATGCCGAGGCGTTCGAGGAGGTAAATCCAGTCATGAGGGCCGTCTTCGCCGGTACCACCGCCAATGAGCAGCAACTGCGGGTTGATCGAATCCCAGATATAGGGCGAGAGGTCGACAAAACTCGCGCCTGCCCACCAGAGACAGACCGCAGCACCGAACTCGTCGCGTTGCCGGAACAGAAATGTAGCCGCGATACCGAGTGGCAGCGCCACCTGAAACAAGCTGCCGCCGAGGATAGTGAGAAACTCCCCGAACGGAATCATGAATACGTGCCCGGCTTCATGAATCGGCAACAGGATGCTGTGCATGAATGAGCTGTTGATCTCGCCGGTTCGGTAATCGTAGCTCGCGAGACGAACACCCCAGATGGCGATGAGCAGCAGCACCAGCAAGTGGCCGCCGTAATAGATGGGGTCGCCCTTTACGTCTAGCGGATCAGATATGGTCGACACCAGCTCGACGGTCGACGGTTCGCCCTCTTCTTGCCACTTGTGAAACCATATCCCGCAGTCCGGACATGCCGATTCGCCATTCAGTGGCGGATCGAAGCGGCAATCACATTTCGGACATCGATATATTTTTGCCATAACTCCTCTGCACTGAACGTTCTACCGACGATAGCTGTTTCGCAGTCAATCCATCTCCACCTTCAACACAGCGCCCGGTGAAAGATAACGGTGGAAGAAACGACGCGTCTCATCCTCCCCCTGACGCGAGACGACCCGGGTCGATACGTAATCTGCCGAATGCTCCCTGAGCACCCCCTTCTGCGCATCAACCAATTGCCAGCGACCATCGACGTAGACCTCCGCCCAATTGTGATACTCGTTTGCCTTGAGTACGGCATTCGATGGCACCACGAACCCCCCCATGACCCGTGCGGGTACGCCGGCTGCACGACTTAGCGCAGCCACGAGGTAAGCATATTCGGAACAATCCCCCCGCCCTGTCCGGAAAGCCGACAACGCTCCGAGATCCTCGGCAACGAAACCGGCATACCGAATCCGATGCCGAACCCACTCATAAACGCGATCCACAAAGCGCTCGGGGACACCCGCATCGTTCAGGCGCTTCGCCATTTCCCGGACCCCCGGATCGTCAGCTTCGATAAACGCTTCCGGACGAAGATACGAACCATCCCCGTCTAATAATGCCGGCTTCGGCACATTTGCCAGATCGACTGTCGCGGTCACCGAAACGCGCATGGTCGCGTGCGGCGCCAGCGAATCAATCGGAAAGTTCAGTAGTTGATTGCCGCGAGCATCGGCAACAAGCTGGTAGGGATGCGACGCCTCAAGGCGTACGACGCGCTGATTGCTTGTGTCGGCTGGCGCATAGACGAGCAACGACTCCCCTTGCACAGCGCGATCCATTGGATTGTGCACCGTCAAACCAAAGCGGACGATCTTACGAACGCTGTCCGTGCCCCCCTCCTCCGCCAGCGCCTGAATCGGAGCCGATAGCAGCAGCATCGCCACTACAAGAAAGCGGAACGAAAGCAAGCTCAGGAGAAACTGCATTTCGATGCG
>JACSRG010000573.1 GCA_014879865.1 Anaerolinea sp. | reverse complement strand
ACATTCATTGACGAGTATCCCGATCAACTGCTCTGGTTCGATTGGGGCGCGGACGACTACGCGGGGACGACGTTCTACAATGCGCCGGACGGACGCTGCCAGTTCATCGCTTGGATGAACAACTGGGCGTATGCAGAATTGATCCCGACGAGCGTGTGGCGCGGCGCGACGACGATCCCGCGCGAGCTTCGACTGGTCAACACGGAAGCGGGCGTGCGTCTGGCACAATTCCCCGTCGATGCTTTGAACCAACTGCGTACGCCGCTCGGCAAATGGGAGCATTTCACGCTTGGCGAAACGCTGTCGCTGGACGAACAGGTGCGTGACCTCGAAGTCGAATTTGAACTACGTGACGCTCAGGTTTTTGGAGTCGAGTTGTTCGCGACAAAGGTGGGTGGTGTTCAGCTCACCTATGATGTCAACGCCCAGCAGCTTGTACTGCACCGTCCGAGCGGGGATATTCGCAATTTCAACCCCGCTGTCTCTGCGCCACTGGTGGCGGTTGATGGACGGATCCGCCTGCGCATCCTTGTGGATCGCTCCTCGATAGAGGTGTTTGCACACGATGGTTTGCTCACGATGACCAGTCAGGTGTTTCCTGAGGTAGATGCCGCCCACGTCCGGCTCTTTGCGCTTGACGGCACTGTTCATGTGCTGTCGCTGTGCGCTTATCAGATTCAGCGCATCTGGAACGCGTAATACGCAGTCGTACTGAACGAGGTTGGGCGCTGCGGGAATAGTTGAGAGTTCAAAATGTGCTTTCGCGCTCTCGTTTCGGTCAAAAAAGGCTATTCAGCACAAAAAAGACAATATCCCCCCGAACACCCCGCTCTCAGCGGGGCGTTTTTGTTGTTTCAATATGTCAAGCAACCTGCGGCACGGGGTAGTGCTATTGATGCGACTGGTGAAGACTTTCGAGCAGGCTTGGCACCTGAAGCGTTGAATACTGTTGTGCGAACCATAACCGACAAGGGTGTGTCGGTGGTCGTCGGTCACGCCACGATAGTCGCATTGGAGATTCGGGCAAGCAAATCCACGCGTGTTCACCGTTTTCTTGCGTTCGCGGCGTCTCTTTCGTTCGCTGTAGGGATGGATGCCGGTCTTGGGACGAAGGACGTCGAGCTTTAACCCGGCTTGGCACTGACGACAGTCCTGTGGCGACTGCGGTTTCCAGCGGCGTGGGCGGTGCTGCTGACACGTGACCCAAAGCTGTTTGAGCAAGCGTTGCAAGGTTCGGCGCTGAAAGAAGAGAATGAACACGAGCAGGACAACGTCAAACAAGGGCACACAATACTCGGAGCGGTGAGGTTCAGGCTCCGAGTCCTACGAAACCCGTTCGATGGGTCAGGTGTCGATTTTCAACGATTCATGTCGGTAGCACCCGTCGCCAACCTTACGCTGACTGAAGTACAGACGAACTCGTCCTTGCGAAATGTTTCGGCTACTGGCTTAGCTCCACAGCCGATCATGCGAGCGTTCGTCATCCCATTCGGTTGATGCGTCAAAATAGCCGCCCCGTCGGGCTGTGTCGATACAGTCGTGGAGGGCAGCTTCTTGCACGTCGGTGAAACCGAGCCCCGGCGTTTCGGGGACGAGCGCGTAACCATCCTGAATCAATGGCGTAGTAATGCCGTGTATCAGGTTGTCCCACCATTCGATATCGACGGAATGATTTTCCAGCACATAGAAGTTCTCGGTGGCAGCGGCGCAGTGAATGTTCGCCAGAAACGAGACGGGCGACCCCGCGAAGTGCATCGCCATCGCCACGCCGTGATCCTGCGCCAAATCGCCGATTTTCTTCGTCTCCAGCAGACCCCCCGCTGTGGCGAGATCGGGATGAATGACAGAGACGGCATGGGCTTCGAGCAGGGGACGGAAACCCTCTTTCAGGTAAATGTCCTCGCCTGTGCACAGCGGCGTGGTCACACACTGCGATAAGCGCACCCATTGATCGGTGAGCTGCCATGGGATCACGTCTTCGTACCATGCCAGCGTAAATGGGTCGAGCGCGCGCCCCAGACGGATCGCACTTTCGACCGTGAGGTGTCCAAAATGATCCGCTGCGAGAGGAATCTCATAGCCGATGATGTCCCGTACCTGACGCACGTACTCCACCAGATATTCGATCCCCAACTGCGTGATCTGGATGCCGGTGAAGGGATGCATGATCGTCGTGCTGTCAAGCATCTCCGGCGGCGCGCTCAATGCGCCGGGTACATCGCGGAGGAGTCCGATTCCGACATCCATCTTTAGGAACTTGAACCCGCGTTCCATGCGCCGTTTGAGTCGCTCCCCCATTTTCCGACCGTCCGGTAGGGAATCGGTGTCGCAGTAGCACAGCACCTGACTGCGAAACTTGCCGCCGAGCAGTTGGTACGCCGGGACGTTGTAGGCTTTGCCCGCGAGATCGAACAACGCCATTTCGATGCCGGATACGCCGCCACCCTGACGACCGTGATGCCCGAACTGCTTGATCTTGCGGAAAATCTTGTCGATGCTGCACGGGTTTTCGCCGATGATGCGGCTCTTGAGCATCAACGCGTAGGTCGGGCTTGCCCAGTCGCGCACTTCTCCATAACCGCTGATGCCTTGATTCGTATCAATGCGGATGAGCGAACACTCCATCGGCAAGCCGCGCAGATGACACACGCGCATATCGGTGATTTTGAGTTCGCTTGGACGGGAAAATGTATTTACATGACTCTCAAACGACCGTTGGTCTTCCACAATAGTTTCCTCTGTCAAAGAACGCGTCAACCTTGGTCTATAGAATAACCCGATTCATGTGTTGACAAACATCCAAAACTCCATACAATGATTAATTATTAATAATGGACTGCAAAAAAACGTGAATCAGACCCACCTTCACCGACGTGAGATCCGGCTGTCGTCGCTCGCCGATCAAGTGTACGAACACTTGCGCCTTGCCATCATCTCAGCGCAACTTCCGCCTGCCGAGAAATTGATCGAGCTGGACATCGCCCGACAAATGAATACCAGCCAAGGTCCCGTGAGGGAAGCCTTGCAGCGGCTCGAGCATGATGGTCTGGTTGAACGCAAGGCGCGGAGCGCGACCTATGTCTCCAGTGTTGCGTCGGACGAGATGTACGAACTGTCGGTTGTGCGCGCCAACATCGAAATGTTCGCCGTGCGCCGCGCCGCCCAAAAGATCACGCCGGAGCAGTGCGGGCTGCTTGACGAGTTGATTGCCAAGATGCAGACAGCCGGGACGGCGAACGATCTACTGAGCCTTTCCGAGTTCGACATGGAATTTCACCGTTCTATCGTCGGGTGGTCAGGCAGTCGGGCGCTGCTGCAAGTGTGGAATCCGCTGTCGCATCAGATCCAACGGTTTATTGTGCAGTCGCACCCGCTGTATTCGCCGGATTACGTCGAGGTAGCGACCCGGCACTTGCCGATTGTCGATGCGTTACGTCAGCATGACGCCGAGAGCGCGGCGCGTGCTGTCCACGACCATATCATGCTTATTTGGCCCAAAATAAATCCGTAAGCGGCTGTGATATTGCGGTGAAGTCAAAAATGTGGTGGGGACATGCGGGTTCAATGAACCCACATGGAATCGTCTTCAGGCATAGGAAAGGGGAAAGGGGCACGGATCATGTCCGCCTGAACATGTTGTTTGATGCAATTGGTTGAGGAGAAGATACTAATGAGCAAAAAGAATTTGACTCGCCGCGAGTTCTTGCGAATCGCTGGCGCAACGGGAGCAGCGCTTGCCGCCGCTCAAGCCGGAATTCTGATGGCACAGGACGCGACGCCCACCCCTGCACCCACCGCTACTCCCCTGCCTCTTCCCGTCGGGACGGAAGGAAGGCTCACCGTCATTCACAAAACCGAGTACTTCGAAGTCGTGCAAACGATGTTCCGCGATGCGGTCGTCAATTTTGCCGAAGAAAATGGCATCGACCTCGATGTATCCACTGCCAATCCTGAACTGTTTGGCGATTTCACCGCGAAGATGCTGGCGGCAGTACAGGCGGGCAACCCGCCCGATCTCGGCTATCACGTCCTGAGCATCCCGCAAATGTACGCGCTGGACATCGTCGAAGACGTGTCCGACGTGGTCGCGGAACTGACCAATCGCTACGGGAATGTAGTTCCGCGCATCGCCGAAGCGAACGCAAGGATCGACGGCAAATGGTGGGCAGTTCCGTTCATGAGCGTGACCGGCGCATGGTTCGCCCGCCGCGATGTTTTTGAAGCGCATGGGATCGATGTGTATTCGCTCGATACGTGGGATGCGCGTCGTGAAGCAGCGCTGGAGGTTTCTGACCCCGACAATAACATGTGGGGCTGGGGCTTGACGGTTAACCGCAGCGGTGACGCACACGGTCTTATCCTCTCGGTGATTCAGGGTTTCGGCGGCAGTTTCACCGACGAAACCGGTCTGCGCGTCGCCTTCAACTCGCCGGAAACGCTGGCGGCGGTCGAATGGCTGGCAGAAACCTACACGAGCGACCGTTACCGCCCGATGCTCCCGCCCGGCGTGGAAAGCTGGACGGATACGAGCAACAATGAGCAGTATCTCGCCGGCACGATTGCCCTCACCATCAACCAGCCGAGCGTTTACGCTGCCGCCAAAGCGAATGGCAATCCGGTCTTCGACAATACGGCAGTGCTGCACAACCCACTCACGGTGGATGGTCGTCTGCTCGAAGCCGGGAACAGCGGTTGGCTCACGATCTTCAAGGGCGCGCGCAACATCGACGCCGCGAAAGACCTGATCTACCACCTGCTTGACCCGGCGGTCTACGTGCCGATGGCGCAAAACGGGGGCGGTCTGTTCCTCCCCGCCTACGAAAATCTGTGGACGGATGAGGTGCTCGGCACGGATCCCAACTTCCAAGTGTTCCGCGAAATTCTGCTGAACGAGGACATCTTCTACGGGCGTTCGCACCCCGCACCGCCCAACGCGCTCATCGACGCCATTGACGGAGCAGCGATCACCAGCCAGATGATGGCGAACATCACCACCGGCGCGATGACGCCTGCCCAAGCCGTCGAAGATGCGCACAACCGGATGGTGCAAATCTTTGAAGAAGGCGGCGTCCCGCAGTCGTAGCGGGTGTCCAGTACGCTCCACCGCTCACCCAGAAAGAAGGGCGGGACTTGTCCCGCCCGCTGTGGTTGAAGCCGGGGAAAAGGCGGATTACAACTCCAAACGCGCCATCACGATGGCACAATCGAAAGAAAAAGCCAATGGATCAGTCGAAAGGACTGAAGACATCGACCAACCTGTACCGCCCTGAGCGGATTGTGCGTCCTAACGTGCTCTCAAGAGTTCTGGGACGCGACTGGAAGATGGCACTCCCGTTCGTGCTGCCCATCGTCCTGATCATGGGGGGGCTGATCGTCTATCCCTTTATCAATGCCGTTCAGTTAAGCATGACGACCCGCTCTTTGATCACGCGCACAGAGGTCTTTGTCGGGTTCGATAATTACGCGCGCCTCTTTCAAGATACCGACTTCATCAGTGCGATACGAAACACAATTGTTTTCACCGTCGTGTCGGTCAGCGTGAAATTTGTGGTCGGGATAAGTATCGCGCTGCTGCTGCATGGACGACTACCCGGACGCAACGTGCTGACCGCCGTGATTCTGCTGCCGTGGATCGTGCCGGAGGTCGTTACCGCGCTGACATGGCGCAGCATCTATGACCCGATCTTCGGCGGTTTGAACCCCATCATGCAGGGGCTGGGGCTGATCGACCGCCCGGTCGCGTGGCTTGCCGAACCGGGGTTAGCCATGCCGAGCGTGATCGCCGTCAATGTGTGGAAGGGCATTCCCTTTTTCGTCATTTTGCTGCTGGCGGGTCTTAAAGCGATTGACCGGGAGCAGTACGAAGCGGCGGAAGTGGACGGCGCGAGCGTGGTTCAGCGCTTCCGGCATATCACCATGCCGGGGCTGCGCTACGTGATCATCACGACGCTGCTGCTGTCGTTCATTATGACCTTCAACACCTTCGGTCTCATCTACCTGATGACCGGCGGTGGTCCCGGCGGCGCGACACGCTTGTTCTCGATTCTCGCCTACGAGAAGGCGATCATCGGGCTGCGGTTCGGTCCCGGCGTCGCCACTGCGCTCAGTATGGCACCCTTCATGGCGGCGCTGATCTTCGTTCTGGCGCGCGTCATGCGTCCCAATGAGCAGGGAGCGGTACGGGAAAAAGTAACGCTGCTGGATCGGATTGGGAGCGGATTTGATCGCATCATCGGACTGCTGCTGGATGCGGTCTTGCTGCCGCTTCAGTGGTTGGAACAGCTTGTGAGCGCTGCGCTGAAGTTCATCGTACCTTCCAAAGCGGACGGTCAGCCCCGGCTCAGGCGCTCGCAGTGGGAAGCGTTGGGGGTCGGCACACGCCTGCTGCTGCTGCTGCCGGTGTTCATCTTCGTGCTGTTCCCGTTCTACTGGATTGTCGTCACCTCTTTCAAGACCGATTTACAAATTCAGCGCTTCACTTCAATCTATGTTCCTAATCCGTGGACATTCGAACAGTATCGCAGTTTGCTGAGCGATACTCCCTTCCTGACATGGTTCCGCAATACGCTGATCGTTGCCGTCAGCAGTACGGCGCTGTCCATCTCTATCGCGGCGCTCGCCGCTTATGCGCTGGCGCGGCTGCGCTTTCTCGGCTCAGGGCTGCTCACGACCTTGCTGCTCATCACGTATCTGCTGCCCGCGTCGCTGTTGTTCATCCCCCTGTATCGCATCCTCACCGATCTCGGCGTGATCAACAGCTACTCGGCGCTCATCTTGACGTATCCGACCTTCCTCATGCCGTTTGCGACATGGGTCATGATGGGCTATTTCCGCTCGATACCCGTCGAACTGGAAGAAGCCGCGTTGATCGACGGTACGACTCGCTTCGGCGCGTTCCGGCTTGTGACTTTGCCCCTCGCCGCGCCCGCGCTGCTTTCGGTCACGCTGTTCGCCTTCACCAACGCATGGAATGAGTTTCTGTATGCTTTCGTCTTTATCACCAGCGACAGCCTGAAAACCCTACCGGTCGGGCTGCAACTGCTGGTGTTTGGCGATATTTATCCTTGGGGTCAGCTTATGGCGGCATCGCTGATGATGGCGGTTCCGGTCGTTATCGTCTACATCTACGCTCAACGCTATCTCGTCGGCGGTCTGACTGCTGGCAGCGTCAAAGGTTAACAGCGTATGAAAATCACGGATGTGCAAGCCAGTGTCATCGGTCGTGAAGAACCGGACAGCGGCGGCAGCGTTTGGACATTCGTCCGCATCTATACGGACGAGGGAATTGTTGGCACAGGCGAATGTAATTCGGGCGGACCGGGCTTTTCCGGGTTTGCGACGAAAGCGGCGATCCTCGCCATGAAGCCGATGTTGATCGGCGAAGACCCGTTCAACATCAACCTGATTTACGAGAAACTGCGGCGGCGCGGGCGCTACGGCGGTTCGAGCCATGCGCCGCTCATTTTTGCGCTGACGGGCATCGACAACGCGCTCTACGATATTGTCGGCAAGGCGCTGAATGTGCCCGTCTACAAGCTGCTCGGCGGCAAATTCCGCGACAAAATGCGCCTGTACGCTGACTGTCACGCCGGAGAGACGAGCGATCCGCAAGCCTATGCAGACAAGGCGCTGGAAGTTGTCGCCGAGGGCTACACGGCGGTGAAATTCGACGTGGACAATGCCGTCGAAGGCAAGCTCGACCCGTACAACTGGACGGTCGGCGCGCGCGAGATGAATCAGGTGATCAAGTTGATCGAGGGGCTGCGCGAGGCGCTCGGCTATGCCACCGACCTCGCTATTGATTGTCACGGACAGTTCGATCTACCCTCAGCGATCACGCTTGCCAAAGCGGTCGAACCGCTGCGACTGCTGTGGCTCGAAGAACCCGTGCCAGCCGAAAACCTTGACGCGCTCGCTCAAGTGCGCCGTTCAAGCAGCACCGTGATCTGCACAGGCGAGAATCAATACACGCGCTTTGAATTTCTGGAAATGTTCGAGCGCAAGGCGACGGATGTGATCATGCCCGATCTAGCGAAAGCGGGCGGCATTGCCGAAGCCAAACGGATCGCCGATATTGCCGACGCCTACTATATCCCCATCGCGCCGCACAATGTCTCGTCGCCGCTCGGCATGATGGCAGCCTGTCATGTCATGGCATCCGTTCCCAATTTCCTGCTGCTGGAATTTCACGGACGCATGATCTCATGGTGGAACGATTTGTGCGACGGCGATCAGCCATTCATCGAGCGGGGTTTTATGCGCGTGTCGGAGCGCCCCGGTATCGGCGTCGAACTCAACGACCAAGTCGCGAAATCGCTGCTTTGGAATGATGATACTTACTTCGACTGATTCTTCACTTGGAGAAATCGCTTATGTCAGAACAACCGTCTGTGGTTGATCTACAAGCCCGGTGGGACAAAATTCGCGTCGCCAACCTCTACGATACGTTGGATGCGATGGGGTACTCTAACCAGTGCATCGATCTGGGCATCAAGCCGCTGTTTCCACAGCGTCACCTCGCGGGGCAAGTCATCACCGTGCAGGGCAGCGCCTATGCACCGCCGCTTCACGGTGACGAAACTGCCAACTGGACAGGCAACTATTTTGATGATCTGCGCGCGGCGTTGTATCCCGGTTGTGTCGTCGTCGTCGAGACCGGCGGGGAACTCCACGCGGGCAAGTTCGGGGAGATGACCAGTTGGGCGCTCAAACAGGGGGGTGCGCACGGCATCGTCATCGACTCGTATATTCGGGATTACCTCGGCTTGGAAGTCATCCCCGATTTTACGCCGTGCGTGCGCGGTACGTCCCCGATTGAATCGAACAAACGCTGGCGCATGACTGCCCTGAACGTACCCATTGCGCTGCCCGGTACGCTCACTTCACGCGTGCGCGTTACACCGGGAGACTGGATCATCGGGGAAGCGGACGGCGTGATCGTCGTGCCGAAAGAGATCGCTATGGAAACGCTCGTCAAAGTCGAGGATGTCGAGTACCGCGAACAAGGGATGCGCGAAGACTTCGCGCGCGGCGTCCCATTTGATGAAGCCTTCAAGAAGTGGGGGCGGGCGTAAACAACCTGTGTCGCGTGCAGGGTTCAAGTCCGCGAACGAACGCAGGGAAATCTGGCAGCAGAGGGCATCGTTCTACCCCTGAGGAGTCGCCCTCATTCACCCTGCAACAAAGGAAAAGCAGATCGGCGTAACATGGTGCAGCCCATCGGCACGAGTGCGAAATCAGCGCTGACAAGGCGCGATGGAACGTGATACCAGTCGGGAGGATCGAGCGTGCGCTCAAACCGCAAGCCAAAATGGAGCGCTGCGCCGTCGAGGAAAGCCATTCGGTAAGCATCCGTTTTTCGCTGTGGGAAGATGTTTAAATCGACCAACGGCGATCCGGTGTAGCGCTTGATCGGGTGCAGTTCCGGTTCGATGGGCAGCACATATTGCAGCGCGCCGCGCCGGACCGCGTATTCGCCGTTCGGATATGGACGCAGTTCCATCGGCGGCGTAAAGCTGATACGCACGTCGTCATTCGGCTGCCAGCGGCGATCTAGCGACACGAGCTGGTTTTGCGCCGGTGCTGAAACCGATTCGCCATTAACACTCAAAGTGACCAGCGGCGACCATTCCGGTTGGCGCAAACTCAGGCGGAACGAGACCGGGCGTTCAGGGTGCACGACGAAGCGAACCTGATCCCCGAACGGATAATCGGTGATTTCTTCGATGCGTACGTTCACGCCGTCGATTTCGGTGTGCAGTGCGCATGCGCCATACAGCAGCGCCGCGACGCCCGCTTGATCTGTGAGGCGCATCCATTGGCGGCTGATGTACTGCGGCAGCAGTCGTCCGCTGTTCGGGTTGCAGCAGCAGGCGATGTCCTCATGGGTAGGCGAGAACTTGAATCTGCCTGCGCCACCGTGAAAAAACGAGTAGCTGTCCGGGCGGTCGGCGCGCGCATCCAAGCGCGTATCTTGCGAGAGATACGCGAGACCGCTGCCATCGGGCAAGCGCGCTCCTTGTCCCGCGTTGAACAGCAGCCGCTCGGCGTGATCCGCATCCGTGCCGAAGTATTCGAGTCCGCTCGTCAGGCTGGTCAGATACTCGGTCGTCGTGCAGAACTCGTAGCCGATCTCCGCTGACGGCATCCCGTGTAAGCCTTCGTCGCCGATCAGCGCGCCGCTCGGCAGAGTGAAGCGGTTGAATTTGACTCGCGCCGCTTCCAGCGCTTGGCGCAGATCGGCGCGTCCGGTGACCGCTGCCGCCCACATCAGCACGCGCAGATGCTCGGCGGTATGCACGGCGTGACCGGAGAACGGGCGGTGCACGTCGAACAGGCTGCGCGTGGACACATCGTCGTTGGCGAACGGGACAGGCAGCGCACAGAAATC
>JACSRG010000023.1 GCA_014879865.1 Anaerolinea sp. | reverse complement strand
CGCCTGCAAACGCGGGAACGCCCATGTCCAGAAGCCTTTGCTGCGCCCGACCATGTTTTCCCACATGCGTGACTGCGACTCGTGCACGCCGAGCGACGTGCCGCGCGACAACGGCGTGCCGTCGAGCGCCGGGGCGACCCCCTGTTCATACATGGCGTGTCCGGCTTCGTGCAGCGTGCCGAACACTGCCGGATTCAGATAGTTCTTGTAGTAGCGCGTGGTGATGCGCACATCCCCCTGATTCAAGCCCATCGCGAACGGGTGCGTCGTCACGTCGATGCGCCCCCGGTTGAAGTCGTAGCCAATCGCGCTGGCGATGTCGATGCAAAACTGCTTCTGCTTGTCGATGTCGAAATCGCGGCGCAGCACCTCGTCGCTCACGCGGTCGTCGTCGGCGTTGATGGCGGCGATCAGCTTGACCAGCGGCGGTTTGTGCTCGTCGAACAGGCGCTTGACCTCGCTCGACTTCATGCCGCGCTCGTACTGACCGAGCAGCGCGTCATAGGGGTGATCCTGATAGCCGATGTAATCCGCCATGCGGCGCGTCAAATCGAGGACGCGCTTGAGCGTCGGCGCGAACGCGGCGAAATCATTCTTGGCGCGGGCTTCTTTCCAGATATTGTGTCCGAGCGCCGTCGCTTCGGCGTGTTCGGCGATCAAATCCGACGGGATGCAGGTGTTCTCGCGGTAATCCTCGCGCACCACGCGGATCATGCTGGCTTCGTCCGACTCATACGGCACGCTGCCGAGTTCCAGCGCCGCCTCTTTGAGCATGAGATCGGTGCGTTCGTCGGTCAGCATTTCATGACCGATGCGCGCCAGCGTCGCCATCGCCGACGCGCGCGCCTTCGCACCGCCGGGGGGCATCATGACCTGCTGATCCCAACCGAGCAGCGCCTCGGCGCGGTTGACGTTGCGAATCTCGCGGAGGTGCTGCACGAGCGCCTGATACTTTTCGCCCATCGTCGATTTCCTTCTGTGAACTTTTGCGTGAACTCTGGCGCAGATCGTAACAGGGGCGGCGCTAAAATGCGATACATCGTTTGAATTAAGTTGAACACGCGGGAAAACAAAACGGGCGGGAACATTCCCGCCCGTCTGCAATGATCCTAGCGGGCGACAGCATTCGCCGGGATCCAGACCATATTGGCTTGGCAGGCGATCCAGACGCGTGCCCAATCGCCGCTGAACTCGCTGATGTACCATGTGCCAGCAGGCAGGTTGAAGGTCGTGCGCGACTGGTCGTTCGGCTGGAAGAACGTCGGCGCGCCAGCCGGGACACTGTAGATCACCGACCCCACCGGACGCGGAACGGGACAGGCTGCCAGTGAGGACGACGCGCCGATCACCGTGGCACCCCAGCTATTTGTTTCGGAGCAATCCAGCCCGACTTGTTCCGGCCACAGTTCCGCACTGCCATCCGAGTCGTAAGTATTGGCAGCCGCCGCTCCAACCGCGTCTTCGAGGTACACGCCGATGCCGGTCGCCCCTTGCAGAATGGGTCCGCCAATCGTGAAGCGGACGGTGAACGTCCCGCCTGCGGGGAGGTCAGCGCCAGCCCCGGCGCGGAAGTTGCCATCATCCCACAGGTTGATGGCGTAAAAACCGGCATCTTCTACCTGCGCGGTGATGTCCACATAGCAGCCAGCTTCGTTCAAGGTGTAGCTGACGAGGACGCCGCCGGGAGCCGCCG
>JACSRG010000769.1 GCA_014879865.1 Anaerolinea sp. | reverse complement strand
GCCTGCGCCACGAAGTCGGCGAACTGCTGGCGCGGAGTCTGGGTTTCTTCGCGGCGAAACGCACCAAGGAGATCGGGCTGCCGGATACGACCTGGCCGGTGGTGTCGCGTGAGCTGGCGCTGATGCTCTCGCCGCTAGGTTACCGCAAACTGTCCGCAACGGATGGTGTGCTGCGTGGTGAAGCGGTTGGCGCATCCTACCCGGTCTTCCATAACTCATGGCGCGACAAACGCGCCACCCATGAAATCTGGGTGGGCACTTCCGGGTTTGGAAAGACATTTGCAAATAACTGCTATCTGACACGTGAGTACGCTGAGAACGGCATCCCGTTTGACCTGCTCGAACCGATGGGACACGGCAGGCACATCGCCGAAGCGTTTGGCTTGCCGTGGTACGTGATGAGCGCCAAAGCGACTCGGCTGAACCCGCAGGATGTGATGTTTCCGACGTTGATTGAGCAGGTGTCACACACGACGCGCATCTACGAGACGGTGCTGGGTCGTCCGCTGTCGGGCGGTCAGCGCCAGAACCTGGAACGTGGTTTGCTCGGCGAGGCGCTGGAAGTGTTGTATCGCGGTTTCTCTGACCTGGCGAGCGTCACACCGGAGGTCACCCCCACTTGCGATGTGGTCTGCGATGTGCTGTCGGGATTGGGTGACAAGCAGGCGACAAAGGCGATTGCGAAGGATTTAGCCGACGAGATTGCCGGACTGTGTACCGGTTCGGGGCCGTGGTCTTCATTCCTCAATGGCATCACCAACGTCGACCTGACGCGCGGTGGTCGGGACTGGATCAGCCCGCGGGTATTCAGTTTTCACGAGCTGGAGAGTGATCCAATCTTGCAGGCACTGGCCTATACGCAGGTGTTATCCGCCATCCGCCGTGACAGCCTGATCGACGAACAGCCGCGCATCATCGCGGTGGATGAGGTCTACCGCCTGATGCGCCATCCATCTCTGCTGGATTTCCTGATCGAGGCCGCCAAGACCTTCCGCACCCGCAGAAAAAAGCTCGTGTCAATTGATCAGAATATGTCGGTTTTCCTCGAGCCTAAAGCGCGAATGATCTTCGAAAACAGTCCGATCCGCGTGATTTTCAGCCAGCGGCAGGGGATGCACGTCTTCCGCGATGATCCGGCATTCGCGCACCTAACCGACCATCACCGCGAAGCGATCGCAACGCTGCCGCGCTTCTATTCGCTGCTCGATATTCAGGATGAAGGCTTATATCTGGTCTACAACCGTCCGACCGTGGGCGAGTACGCCCGTTTCCGAACCACATAAGAGGCTGTGATGGCAAAAAAGCCGGGCGAAAGCCCGTTTCAAGCACTTGAAGAAGCGGCATATCTGGCGTACCGCGAATGGCCGATCTGGCTGGTGCTGCGGCAGCGTGAGCTTGAGGCACATTTGGAGCGTGCCCGTACGGCGGCACAATCGAAAGCACCGCACCGGAACAAACAAGCGGAGGAAGATCAATGACTCGTTTGATGATCGTCGAATCCGCCGCGAAGGCGAAGAAGATCGCTCAGTTTCTCGGAGAAGGATGGCGCGTTGAAGCGTGTCTAGGACACGTCCGCGATCTGCCGGTGCATACGCTCGGCGTCGATGTCGCGCGCAGTTTTAAACCTGCGTACATGATTCCCTCGAACCGCGTCAATGGGGTTAAGCGCCTCACGAAAGCGATGCGCGACGCCGAAGCG
>JACSRG010000024.1 GCA_014879865.1 Anaerolinea sp. | reverse complement strand
CCGAATTGTCTCCGATTATACGCGACCACAACGATACCTATCAAGCAGTGGGATCAAACTTAATGCTAGACAGCACTCTGCAACCAGCGGACGCTTCTTTCGTAATGAGAAGTAACTGACGATTGCAGAAAGGCTTGATATGCTCCGTTTGCGCACTCTCTTCGTTTTTCTCAGCCTGTTGATGCTCGCCGCGCCTGTGCTCCATGCGCAGCCCAGTGCAACCGAAATCACCGCCGACGATCTCGCCGCGTTTGAAGCGATCATCGAAGCCGAGATGGATACCTTCGCCATGCCCGGCGCAGCGGTCGCCGTGATCTCCGGCGATGAAATCGTGTACGCCAAAGGCTTCGGCGTGCGCGATCTCGCCAGCGGCGCGCCGTTCACCACCGAAACGCGCTTCCGCATCGGTTCGACCACCAAGTCGATGACCTCCATGTTGATCGCCATGCTGGTGGATGAAGGCTTGGTGACTTGGGATACTCCCGTAGCCGACATTTTCCCGGCGTTCCAGACCGGCGACCCCGACCGGACGGCGCAGATCACCGTGCGCGATTTGATGGGCATGGGGACGGGCTTGGTCTCGTCACCGCTCGATGGGTTGTACTGGGGTGAGTGGGATTTCGACGCGCTGCTGAACGCGATTGCGAATCAGCAGATCGGCGGCGACTTCCGCGAGTTTTACAGCTATAACAATGAAGTCTACGCGCTGGCGGGTTATGCTGCCGCGCAGATCAGCGGCGCGCCGCTCACCGTACAGGGATACGCCGATCTGCTCGCGGCGCGCATCTTCGAGCCGGTCGACATGGCGAGCGCCCTCGTCACCGACGACGTGAGCGCGTTGGGCGAGGACTACGCCGAGTCGTATGAGATGTCGCTGCTGACGGGCGAACCACTGCTCATGACGCCCGTTCCGATTGGCATGGCGGCTCCGGCGGGCGCGGTCTGGGTGAACATTGAAGATATGGCGCGCTACGTCATCACGCAGATGAACGGGGGCGTCACGCCGGATGGCGAACAGATCGTGAGCGCGGATAACCTCGCCGAAACGTGGGCGGCGGGCGTCAGCGTGCCGTTCGACCTGCCGGGGATTTCCGGCACCGCCTATGGTATGGGCTGGCTGTCGCAGACCTACAACGATCTCGCCATTCGCTACCATGACGGCGGTTGGATGGGCTACAGCACACAGATGATGGTCTTTCCCGAAGCCGACGCAGCGGTGATCGTCTTCGCCAACTCGACCAATGGCAGCTTGTTCGGCATCTCGCTGACCTACTCTTTTGCCGAACTCCTTGGCGACTTTGAACCCGCTGCCCTCGAGCTGGTGCACGAAGCCAACGCACAGCTTAACGAGCAGATCGAAGGGCTGCGTCCACTGGTGAGCATGGAAATCGGCGATCTGTCGGCGGTGGTCGGGGAGTACGAACAGGGCTGGGCGGTGGAGCAGCGCGACGACGGCAGCCTGTGGTTGATTCGCGGTGACTGGATGCTCCAAGCGGGCTACATCGAGGCGCTAGATCAGTATGTGCTCGTCAACGGGGGTGCTGCGGGGACGCTGTTCAGCTTCGATACGGAAGCCGATCCGGTCACGATCAGCGTGCAGCTTGGCGGATCTGAGGCGCTGACGCTGGCGAAAGTCGAATGAATTTGTAGGGACGCCCAACGGGGTGTCCTATATGCACCAAGTTAAGCCCGTGCTTTGT
>JACSRG010000025.1 GCA_014879865.1 Anaerolinea sp. | reverse complement strand
GGCGTCCGCTTCAACGAACTGTACGCCCCGGTGATCGGGGATCGCTTCGACGCGGGCGCGCTGATCGCCGACACAGCAGCGCACATGCTGACGGTCGGCAGTTTCGCGGGACGCACACAGGGCAATTACGCGCTCATGCTGATCGGTGAACAGCCACCGCGCGATTTTTCGGACTGAAGGGGAAACCACACATGGAACTCGATGCATTTCGCCAATGGACGACTCAACTCGCAGAGAATTTACGCCGCGATCCGCGCGTGATCGGCTTGGGGCTGCTCGGTTCAGCCGCCGACATCGGACGGCGCACGCCGGATACATGGTCAGATCACGACTTCTTCGTCATCACGCAGCCCGGCGTCCAAGAGGACTTCCGGCAAACGCTCGATTGGCTGCCGGACGCCGGTCAGATTGTGCTGCGCCCGCGCGAGACGGATCACGGGTTAAAGGTGCTGTTCGCCGACGGGCACATGATCGAATTCGCCGTGTTTGACTTCGAGGAGATGCGGCGTTATGCCCGCGTCAACGATTACCGCGTGGAGTTCGAGCCGGAGGACGGCTGTATCAGCGCGGCGCTGCGCGAGATGGCGGCGCGGGAAGCTGCGCCAGCCCCGTTCGACCGTGACCGCGAGATCGCGCTCATGCTGTCGCTGCTGGTGATCGGCTGTGCGCGGGTAGCGCGCGGTGAGGTCTTGAGCGGCAGCCGCTTCGTCAAAGATTTCGCGCTGTCGGGATTCTTGCGCCTGCTGGCACATGAGATCACCCCGACGGCAGGCGGACTGCCCGACAATCTCGATCCGTTCCGGCGCGTCGAACGCTGCTACCCGCAGATCGCGCCGCAGCTTCACGCCGCGCTGCTGCTGCCGCCGCTCGATGCCGCCGCCGCGCTGCTCGACCTTGCCGCGCAGACGTTCGCCGATCTGCCTGCCGCTGCACTGGCAACCGTGCAGGGCGAGATCGCGCGGGCTGCGGGATCACAGCGGGTAAATATTGATCCCTAGCGCGGTGGCGATGGCGACCAGCAGCGGCGCAATCACCAGCGCGGGGAGAAAATTCGCCACACGCGGGCGCTTGATGTCCAGCAGGATCAGCGACAGGGCGATCAGCATCAAGCCGCCGACGCCGGTCATCTCGTTGATCATCGCGTCGGACATGAACTGTCCGACCGCGCTCCCCAACAGCGCCAAGCCGCCCTGAATGATCAAAATGCTGATCACGCTGAAGCCCACGCCAATGCCTAAGGTCGAAGCGAACGCCAGCGAAGCGAACGCATCCAGCGTGCTTTTGATCGCCAACTGCTGAAAACCGACCGCCAAGCCCATGCCATCCTGCATCGACCCGACGAATGCCAATGGACCAATGCAGAAGATCAGGCTGGCGGTCACAAAGCCATTGATGAACCGGGCGCGATCCGCCGAGACGCCGCCGCCCTGCGAAAATCGCTTTTGCAGCCACCCGCCGAAGCGCTCCAGCGCGGCGTCGATGCGCAGCGCCTCGCCGATGATCACGCCGATCACGAGGCTGAGTAAGGGGATGATGATGTTCCCGGTCGCGCCCGCGTTGCTGAAGCCGACGTAAAGCGTCACCAAGCCCAAGCCGGTGACGACCGACTGCTGAACGCGCTCCGGCAGGCGGTTGCCTACCAGCAATCCGAGCGCTGTCCCAAGCACAATCGTGATGATGTTGAGGAGTGTCCCGCCCAAG
>JACSRG010000781.1 GCA_014879865.1 Anaerolinea sp. | reverse complement strand
TTGCGCGCGTCGTTGACGATCACGACCTGCCCCTTCGAGGCGACTTCCCCGACCAACCCGCGCCCCGCCGGGATGCGCGTCCCGATGATCTCCTGCCCCGACCCGCCCACCGCCACGCGGAATTCGAGGTCACGACTGCCGTCGTCCACCGTCAGCAAGAGCGATCCGGCTTCGGCATTGAGGATGTCCACCGCGCTCGACGTGATGAAGTTGAGCAGTCCTTCGAGGTCGCCTTCGGCGGCGACCAACTGGCGGCTGATGTCGTTCAGCACGCCAAGCTGACGGGCGCGCACGTTCGTTTCGGCGAACAGGCGGGCTTTGTCGATGGAGGTCGCCGCCAGTGACGCGATGTCGATGAAGATTTTCAACTGCGCGTCGTTGAACGTGCGCCCCGACTCCACCGTGCCTGCCGCGATCACGCCGAGCGTGCGTCCGGCGGCGACCAGCGGCACAGCCATCCACGCCTTGAGGTTCTTGTCCTCGTGGATGAACGAGCCGCCGTTCTGCGCGAGTTCGCGCGTGTAGTTCGCTACGCAGCGCGGCTGCCCCGTGCGAATCACTTCGCTGAATAGATCGTTGCCGAGCGTCCAGCGCAGATTTTCCTTCTCGGTGAAGCGGTCGCGGTTTTCGAGGAAGAAGGCGTGATACAGTTCGTTCGTGTTGGGATCGCGCAGGGTGATGTAAAAGTGCGTCAGGTCGATCAGGCGCTCCGACTGCGCGCTGATCAGTTCGAGCAGGTCGTCATAGTCGATGGTGAAGTTGACCGCTTGCGATACTTGGCTCAACACGTCCAGTTCGCGCACACGCTGCTGGAGCGAATCGACCACCTGCGCGCGTTCGACGGCGACGCTCATCTGCGCGGTCATGTTTCTCAGGAAGTTGATCTCGTCAAACGAGTAACCGGGTGCTTTCGAACGCGGCGGCGCGATCACCACGAAACCGAGCACGCGCTCGGCGCTGCGCAGACCGATCACCACCGATGCTTTGAGGATCAGCAGGCGCGGGCGTTCAATCACCAGCAGCCGATCCCACACTTCGCCCGGCGTGAACGTGAGCACCGGGTCGCCCTGCCCCAAGCGCTCGACCAAGCCGCTCGTCGCCGTAAAGCGCACGTCGGTGTTATCGGCGACAAAATCGCCGGTCTGGCGGTCGGGCAGGAAGATGAACAACTGGCTCGGCAGCAGCGCGCCTTCGATCTGCTCCTTGAACACCTTGACGATGCTGTTGAAGTCGGTGAGCGCGGTCAACTGGCTGGCGAAGACCTCGTTTTTCGCCTGAAAATTGACTTTACGCCGGAAGTAGATCGCGTCGATGCGATCCTGCAAGCGCAGGCGGATCGGGTTGAACAGCACCGCCGTCAGGAAGGCGACCAGCGCCAGCAGCACCGGATTATCCGCGCCGACGAACACCCGCGTGATCATCGACGCGCTGAACATCAGCAGGAAGAAACCGATCACCAGCGCGAACAGCATCAACGAGTAGGTGATAGCGCGGCTGAGGATGCGATCCGTATCGAGGGTGCGGTATTGCAGCACGGCGTAGGCGAGACTGAGCAGCGGCACCAAGAAGAAGGGCATCGCCGCCGACGTATTGAAGGGGATTGCCGCCACGCCATCGGTGGGACGGAAAATCAGATTGATGAACCAGATCACGCCGACCAACAGCGACACCGCCACGCCGATCAGCACGACGTTGCTCTGATCGCGAACGATGGAGGTCGTCGCGCGCTCCCGGCTGCGCATCGCCCCGGCGACGACCAGCAGCATTCCGATCAACGCGATCCCGCTGGCGGTCTGCAAAACATCAGTTCCCGCGTTTGGCGAGAACGGGCTGATGTAGCCTTCGATTAGGATCAGGGCAATGATCAGCGTGATCGTGAGCGGCAGAAACCGGATCACGGGAAAGCCCAATGCGATGGGCAGCTTCATCGGGAAGACTATCGCCGTGCTTGCCATCGACCCGCCGAGCATCACCGTCGCCAGTATCCACAGTGGGACGAGCTGGTGCGACGAATTCACGTCGAAGATCCCCATCATGAAGCCGCCTGCCAGCACGCAGTTGACGGCGATCAAACGGGTATACGGCAAATTCGGACGCAGCACCACGACCCCAATGCCGATGCTCAGCGCGATCAAGCCGGAGATATACGGCACGACGAAAAACGCGATAAAATCCGTATCGCTAAATGTGCCGGGGATGTAGACGACCGTGCAGGTCGCCAGCGTCTCATCGACCGGGGTACAGGTTTCAGACTTGCTGGTGAGCGGGACATCCGCCTGAATCGGGCGCGTAAACTCGACGGTAATCGGCTCAGTCGGGTCGAGCGCGCGGCGAATGGCTTGAATGCGCTGCATGGCAGCTTCATAGTCATCGACGGGCAGCGCCTCGCCGTTGATCGCCATAAAGCGATCTCCGCGCCGCATCCCGGCAGTCAGCGCCGCAAATCCGCCCTCGCTGATCGGCGTACTGCCGTCAATGGTCAGCGTGCGTGTGAACAATGCGCCGAGGAACGGTTCGCCGCGCCACGTCACCGCCAAGCTGAGAAAAGCTCCCGCCGCGATCACCGCCACGACGAGCGCCAGCAGCGCCAACGCCATGCCGATCCGGTTATCGAGGCGTGCCTCGGTTGCGGTACGGGGGATCAATCGACTGACATCGGTCGTTGCGCTCATAGGGACATCACCGCAGGCTCATCGAATACAAACAAATGATAGCACAACCACCATGATTTGCCTCACAATTTTGCCGCGATCTCTAGGGTGCGTGCCGGTGTCTTGCTATAATGATCACTGTCGTTGGAGCATGATACCCCATGCTCTGATGCACAAACTCAGTCAAAGCGCATAAGTGGGACAGACAATGGTCGAACAAAGAGCCATACGGGTGTTGATCGCCAAGCCGGGGTTGGACGGGCATGATCGCGGTGCCAAAGTGATTGCTCGTGCCCTGCGCGATGCAGGAATGGAAGTGATTTATACCGGGCTGCGTCAGACGCCGGAAATGATCGCCGAAGCCGCCTTGCAAGAAGATGTCGATGTCGTCGGCTTGAGCATCCTCAGCGGCGCGCACATGGCACTCGTGCCGCGCATCCGCGAGGTGATGAACGCCAACGGTCTGGACGATGTCGCGCTGCTCATCGGCGGCATCATCCCTGACGAAGACAAAACCGAACTCGAACGGATGGGCGTGCAGGGGATTTTCGGACCCGGCACGAATACTGAAGACATCGCCGCCTTCATTCGCACGTTAATCGCCGCCAAGAATCAATGATCGATCTCGTCGCTGGTCTGCTCACGGGCAATCGCCGCGCGCTTGCCCGCCTTTTAACGTTGGTCGAAAACGACCAAGGCGACGCCGCGCTTGCCGAACTCTACCCGCACACGGGCAAGGCGTGGATCATCGGCGTGACGGGCGCTCCCGGCACGGGCAAATCGACGCTCGTCAACGAAGTTACCAAAACCTACCGCGCCGGAGGCAAAACGGTCGGCATCATCGCCGTTGACCCGACGAGTCCGTTTTCGGGCGGCGCGATCCTCGGTGACCGCATCCGTATGCGCGATCTTTCCGGCGATCCGGGCGTGTTCATCCGCAGTATGGCGACGCGCGGCAACCTCGGCGGCTTGGCGCGTGCCACCCGCGACGCGATCCGCGTGTTGGATGCGGCGGGTTTCGATGTGGTGATCGTCGAGACGGTCGGCGCGGGGCAAAACGAAGTCGATATCGTGCGCACCGCCCACACGACGATTGTGGTCGAAGCGCCGGGCTTGGGCGACGACGTACAGGCAATCAAAGCCGGGATTCTCGAAATCGCGGATGTGCTCGTGGTCAACAAGGCGGATCGGCACGGCGTGAACCACACGGTCAACGCGCTGAAGATGATGCTCGAACTCGGTCATCCTGCCGACAAGATGAGCCATCACGGGCGGACGCTCGCCGTGCAGACTCCCGCCCAACCGCCGGCGAATGCTCCGCTCTGGCAGCCGCCGATCCTGCAAACGGTCGCCGCCGAGGGCAAAGGCGTCGCCGACGTGCTGAGCGCTATTGATCAGCACCGCGCACACCTTGAGCACAGCGGTCAGCTTGCCCTCCTCGAAGCCGAACGCATCCAGACCGAACTGCTGGATCGACTGCGCGACGCGCTGCTGGCGAAGATCGTGCGTGCTATGCCGCCGGACACCGTCGCCGAACTGGTGAAGCAGATTCAGACGCGCCAGCTTGACCCGCACAGCGCAGTGGACGCTCTGCTTCGATTTCTTTGAGAAATCCCGACGGTTTTCACCCCGTGTTCATTAAACTAGTGTAATATTGAGTCGCAGCTTGAGTGCGAGGGCGTCAGATGGTGGTGCGGATGAGTTCTAAAGTTCCGGGAACTACTTACGTTCCCAATCAGCAGGATGATCGGTTAGTCCCGGGGCAATTTGGGCGGATTCTGTTGTTTGCCGGTTCAGCTTCGCAGGAACTCGGCAAAGAGATTGCAGAATATCTGGGAGTTCATGTCGGGCAGTATAAACGTGTCGTCTTCCCGAACGAAAATATCTTCATTCAACTCAAGGAAAGCGTGCGCGGGCAGGATGTTTACCTTGTCCAAACGCTAGCGTCACCCATCCACGAGAACATCTTCGAGCTGCTGATCATGATCGATACGCTCAAACGGGATTCGGCGGGACGCATCAACGTGATTATCCCCTACCTCACCTATGCGCGTTCGGACAAGAAAGATCAGCCGCGTGTCGGCATCACCGCCCGCTTGATGGCGAACCTGCTCGAAACGGCGGGCGCGGATCGCTATATCACCATCGACCTGCACGCGGGTCAAATTCAAGGCTTCTTCAACATCCCCGGCGACGCGCTGACGGCGTTCCACCTCCTCAGCGATCACTTTGTCGAGAAGGAAATCGAAAACCTCGTCGTCGTCTCCACCGACCTCGGTTTCGCCAAGAAAGGGCGCAACTGGGCGGAAAAACTCGGTACGCCGCTGGTCATCATCGAAAAGCGGCGCACGGGCAACGACGCCCGCTCGGAAGCCCTGTCGATCATCGGCGAAGTGCGCGACAAGAACGTGCTGCTGGTCGATGACGAAGTCCTAACCGGCGGGACGATCAAGAACGCGGTCAACTTGGTGCGCGATAACGGCGCGCGCGACGTCTACCTTGCCTTCACCCACCCCCTACTCGCCGCCGATGCCTATGAACGACTGGCAGAACTGGGCATCAAAGAAATCGTCACCACCAACACCCTGCCTGTTCCCGCGTCGAAGCAGCTTCCCAATATGTACGTACTCTCGGTCGCCCCGCTCCTCGCCGCCGTGATCCAGCGCGCGAATCAAGGGCGCAGCGTCGGCGAACTGTTCAACGAATAGACGAGCTTCATTGGAAGTAAGGGCGTGGAAGGTTGTTGCCCCGCCCCCTCCCCGAATGCCAAGCTCCGCTTGGACGGGAGGGGGGCGTTAACTTGACCGTGAGCCGTTGAGCGTCATCGCACGGGCTGTACGTTCGATTTCTAACAAGTTGTTGATGTCGCTGTGCTATAATCGCCTGTTTGACGAACGTATACCATCAAAACCGAGGCAGGTATGCTCAACAATTTGCTGAAAAAGGTCGTGGGCGACCCGATTGCCCGCGCTCTAAGCCGTTATCGCGAAGTTGTCGAAACGATTAATGCGTTCGAACCCGCGCTCCATGCGCTGAGCGACGACGCGCTGCGGAGCAAGACCGACGACTTCAAGCGCCGCCTCAGCGACGGCGAACCTCTGGAAGCAATCTTGCCGGAAGCCTTCGCGGTTGTGCGCGAAGCCGCAACCCGCGCTATCGGGCTGCGCCCTTATGATGTGCAGATGATTGGCGGTATGGTGCTCAACGAGGGCAAGATCGCCGAAATGAAGACGGGCGAAGGGAAGACGCTCGTCGCCACGCTGCCGCTGTATCTCAACGCGCTGCAAGGCAAAGGCGCGCACCTCGTCACGCCGAACGACTATCTGAGCAAGGTCGGCGTGCAGCAAATGGGTCCCGTCTATCACTTCCTCGGGCTGAGCGTCGGCGTCATCCAGAACAGCGGCACGGGCGACCCGAATGCCGGATCGTTCATCTTTGACCCGGACTTCCCGTCCGAAGACGCCCGCTTCCAGAACTTGCGCCCCGTCCGCCGCGCCGAAGCTTACCGCGCGGACATCACCTACGGCACGAACAACGAATTCGGGTTCGACTACCTACGCGATAACATGGTGGTCGATAAGACACAGCTTGTCCAACGCGACCTATACTATGCCATCGTCGATGAAGTGGACAACATCCTCATCGACGAAGCGCGTACCCCGCTCATTATCTCCGGTCAAGCCGACGAACCGTCCGACCTATACGGGCGTTTCGCGCAAATCGTCCGCCGTTTCGGGGAAAGCAGCCCGGAAAGCGTCGATAACGACGAGCCGGATGGCGATTACATCGTGGACATCAAAGATCGCGTCGCTTATCTGACCGAACAGGGTGTCGAAAAGGTCGAACGCGCGTTTGGCATCACCGATGGGCTGTATCACGAGAAGAACAGCGACCTCATTCCGTATCTGGATAACTCGCTCCGCGCCCATGCGCTCTACCATCTCGACAAGGAATACGTCGTGCAGGATGGTCAGGTGATCATCGTGGACGAGTTCACCGGGCGCATGATGTACGGTCGGCGCTTCTCCGAAGGCTTGCATCAGGCGATTGAAGCCAAAGAAGGCGTGCAAGTCCGGCGCGAAAACCTCACGCTGGCAACCATCACCTTCCAGAACTTCTTCCGCATGTACAAGAAACTCGGCGGCATGACCGGTACTGCCATGACCGAAGCCGAAGAATTCGAGAAAATCTACGACCTCGAAGTCGTGCCGATCCCGACGCACCGCCCGATGGTTCGTCACGACCACGACGATTTGATCTATGCGACGGAAGCCGCCAAGTTCAAAGCAGTGGTCGATGAAATCAAGGCGCGCCAGCAGTCAGGGCAACCGGTGCTGGTCGGTACGGTCGCCATCGAAACGTCCGAGCGGTTGAGCAGTGCGCTCAAGCGTGCAGGCGTCAAACACGAGGTCTTGAACGCCAAGCAGCACGAACGCGAAGCCGAAATCATCGCGCAAGCCGGGCGTCCCGGCGTGGTGACGATTGCCACCAACATGGCAGGTCGTGGCGTTGACATCCTGCTTGGCGGCAACCCTGACGGCTTGGCACGGGATCGCCTACGCAGGCAGGAACGCGACTTCACGCAGGTGACGCCGGAAGAATACAAGCAGATGGTCGCCGAAGTGACTGCGGAAATCGCGCCGGATCGTAAAAAGGTGCTCGAACAGGGCGGCTTGTTCGTCCTCGGTACGGAACGGCATGAGGCGCGGCGCATCGACAATCAGCTTCGCGGTCGTTCCGGGCGTCAGGGCGACCCCGGCGAAACGCGCTTTTACCTCAGCCTCGAAGATGACCTGATGAAGCGCTTCGGCGGCGACCGCGTCAAGAACATCATGAACTGGGCGAAAATCCCCGAAGATGAACCCATCGAACATTCGATGGTCACCAAGTCGCTCACACAGGCGCAGGTGCGCGTCGAAGGACACAACTTCGACATCCGCAAGCGCGTGCTCGAATACGACGACGTGGTCAACAAACAGCGCGAGGTGATCTACGCGCAGCGCCGTGAACTGCTAGATCGCACCGATCTACGTGATGAATATCTCTCGATTCTTGCCGCCCAAGTCAGCAAGATCATAGATGAGTTTGCGGAAGACCCCAAGAACAAAGAGGCTTGGGATGTCGATACACTGCATCATCAGTTGTTCACGGTCTTCCCCGTCCCCGAATCGCTCACGCCGGACCGCATGTTGGAAGCCGACGATCTCGACGAACTGGAGGAAATGATCCTCGATGCCGTCGAAGAAGCCTACGACAAGAAGGCAAGCGAGATCGGCGAGGAGCGCATCCACCAGATCGAACGGTGGGTGATGCTCACCGCGATAGATCAGTATTGGCGGCGTCATCTGACCGACCTCGACATTTTGCGCGAAGGGATCGGCTTGATGGCGGTAGCGCAGCGCGATCCGCTGGTCGAATACAAGCGCGAAGCGTTTGATATGTGGGAAGCGCTGCAAGATGAGATCAAGGCGCAGGCGGCGCGCAACATCTTCCGCGTGCAGTTGAACCCGCAGCAGCCTGTGCGCCGGATCGTCGCGCAGCCGACCAACGTACAGACCAATCGTCCCGGTGCGGCGGCAACCAGCAAGCCGGAACCCGTCCGCAAGACGGCGAAGTCCGCGTTGGGGCGAAATGATCCGTGTTGGTGTGGCAGTGGCAAGAAGTACAAGAATTGCCATTTGAAGTCGGATGAACGGGGCGAGACACAGCCCGCGTAGTGAAGGTGCTAGTATGAGCAAGCAAGACGACGCGCAACTGCTAGATTTCATCCGGCAGAAGTTGAATTCGTTCGTCAAATGGGATTTGGTGCGGTTCTTCCACGATAACCCGTTCGCCGCCGATACCGCCGAGAACATCGCGCGGTATACGGGGCGTGAGCCGTACCTCGTTCAAACCGATCTCGGCGCGCTCGCCAGTGACGGTATTGTTCAGGTGAACGAAATCGCCGAGCGCAAAGTGTATCGCTTGGGCAAAGACCCGGAGACGCGCGATGCGATTCGCCGCTTTGTGCTGGCGTGCGATGACCGCGATTTTCGCGTCCGCGCCATTCAGCAAGTGATCGAAGGGCTGCGGTGACCAACGACGGACTGAGCCAACTGCTGATTCTCTATGGTTGGTTCCCGCTGGCGGCACTGATTCTGATACTGCTGCTCATTGGGCGGCTGTACGAAAAACTGTCGGGAGAGCGAACGGGCTATCGTCTGTTCGTGATCCCGCTTGTTCTGTTCGGGTTTCAAGCGGTTTTGACGACCAACAAGGAGGCGGGCGCGGCGCTCGGCGGCGTACTCGCCTTCCTCGGCGGGATCAGCCTGTTGATCCTGTGCATGCGTCTGTACCGGAAAATGATGAGTCACGTCTGAAGCGAAATGACGACGCTTGAGGTAGTTGGGCAGCTTGGCATCGTGTTCGCGCTGATTGTGCTGGCGCGCCTCAGCCGCCGCCTCGGTCACATGACCCACGCCAAAGCCCGCTATCGCGGTTTCTATGTATCCGCCGCCCTCCTGCTGATCGGCGTCAGCGCCCGCCTCGTCAACGAACTGCTCCTCCACGAGAACCGCAGAGAGATGCTCTGGGTGCTGGTCTACGATGGAATCCCCGCTTTTGCCCTCACCTTAGCCGTGTTGTTTGCGTGGCGCTACTGGAGCTGGTTGTTGGCAGAGCGCGACTAAACGCTATATAGTTGTAGCTGTTCAGATCGCAGGAAAGCACAAAGTTGCCCGACCAAGACCTCCATTCGACCATTCGCGCGCTGCCCAAGATCGATTTGCACCGGCATCTTGAAGGGTCGCTGCGTCTCGAAACCTTGATCGCGGTGGCGACCGAGTACGAAATCACGCTGCCCAGTTTCAACGTCGAGTCGCTGCGCCCGTATGTGCAGATGATGCCCGGCGAAGAACGCTCGTGGCGGAAGTTCCTCGGCAAGTTCAGCGTGCTGCGCCAGTTTTACCGCTCCGAGAAGATCATCAAGCGGGTGACGCAGGAAGTGATCGCCGACGCAGCCGCCGACAACATCAAGTACATGGAACTGCGCTTCACGCCGCAGGCGCTCAACAACCTGATGCGCTGCGATTACGCTGCCGTCGTCGATTGGGTATGCGCGGCGACCGCCGAAGCCAGTCAGCAGCATGACATTCAAGTCCGCCTGATTCTATCGATGAACCGGCATGAGAGCGTGGAGATCGGCGAACTCGTGCTGCAAGCCGCCATCGAGTATCACAAGGCGGGTGTCGTCGGCGTCGATCTGGCGGGGCAGGAAGACGGCTTCTCCGGGCTGCCCTTCCGCGCAGTCTTCGAGCGCGCCAAGACCGAAGGCTTGGGCGTGACGATCCACGCGGGCGAATGGGCGGGCGCACACAATGTCGGCGAAGCGGTCGAGTATCTCCACGCCGACCGGATCGGGCATGGCATCCGCAGCATCGAGGATCAGCGCATCCTATCGATGCTGGTTGCGCGCGGGACGGCGCTCGAAGTTTGCCCCAAGAGCAACATCGACAGCGGTGTGATCGACTCGTTCGAGTCGCATCCCCTGCCGCGCCTGTACGCGCACGGCGTCAAGACGACCATCAATACCGATGATCCGCTGATTTCCAATGTCACCCTGACCGACGAAATCGTGAGCATGATGCATCACGCGGCGATGTCGCTGGACGACGTCAAAACGCATATCATGGCGGCGGCAAACGCCTCGTTCCTGCCCGCCGCCGAGCAAACCGCCCTCGCAGCAAAATTTGGAGCGTGGTTGTCCGCATGATCCAGTTTGGCGATTACCGGTTGTCTCTCATCAATGATTGTTC
>JACSRG010000721.1 GCA_014879865.1 Anaerolinea sp. | reverse complement strand
GTATCCGTATCGATGATGAATTTCCGTACCATAAGTAACCTCGAAGACAGAAAAAGAGAAACGGATTGTAACCACAGAGAACACAGAGAGCACAGAGGATTTGATCATTTTCTCTGTGGTTAATTGTTTTTAGGTTTTTTCCATTTTGAGCAGACGGCGGATGCGCTTCTGGAAGATGAGCGGCACGGCGCACGCCACCGCTACCAGCACGTAGATCAGCGCGCTGTTTTCGCCCGTGAGCGTCGTGCCGAGCGCGACGGCGGCGAAGGTTGGGATTGCGCCGACGATCACCGAGATGATCACGTAGGTGCGGAAGGGCAGGCGCGAGAAGCCGACCGCGTAGCTGATGAAGTCGTAGACCGGGAAGAGGAACAGGCGCGCATAACTGAGCGTCTTCCAGTCCACGATCTGGTTGACGAACTCGTCCGCGCGGCGCAAACCATCTGCGCCGATCATGCGCCCGGCGATCTCGCGTCCGAAGCGCCGCGAAATCCAGAAGGCGATGCTCCCGCCGAGGACTTCGCCGATCAGCGTGTAGATCGTGCCTTCCCATAAGCCGAACAACACCCCCGCGCCGACTTGAATCGGTCCGCTCGTCAGCGGCGCGAAGACGTAGGTCGCCGCTTTGATGCCGATATAGACCAGCGGCGCGAACACGCCCGCGCTTTGTATCCCGGTGCGGATGTTGTCAATACCAATGGCGTTGATCCCGACGATCAGCCCGCCGGTGACGAGGGCAAACAGCAGCGCGCCGCCGATCAAAGCGAACAGCGGACGCTTGGTTTCCGTTTGTGCGGTCATAAATTCCCTGCGCTACCTGAATCTGTGGATGACAACACTCTGTACGCAGATCGGTAGCGCAGGGTTGTGGGGGGAATTACGGGTACAGCAGTTCCGGTTCGCCCATGAGCATGGGGGCGATGACCGACGCCCAGTTGCGAATCTGTGTCCAGTTGCGGAAGTCGCCGACCGGCGCATTCACGAGCTTGACCACTAACTGGTTCATCAAGTTCAGCTTGTGCGGGTTGATCTCACCGCCGAACAGCCCGATAGACAGCGGCTGCACGTCGGGGACGGCGCGCATCACCGGGTCGAGGTAGTGCAGCACCATGTCGCGGTGTTCCGGCGTGTCTTCGCTCATCGTGTGGCAGACCACGAAGTAGGCAACCGGAATCTCCCGTAAGGATGTTCGGTGTTGTTCGACGAATTCGACGGCTTCGGGCAGCCATTTGCCCATACGAATCGCACTGCCGACGATCACGGCTTCATAGCGATCCACGTCAAGGCGTTCGTGCGTCGAGCGCACATCCACGTCGAGTCCCCACTCACGGAGGACGGCGGCGACAGCTTCGGCGATTTCAATGGTCGAGCCTACGCGGGTCGCGTAAGCGAGCAGGATTTTCTTGGTCATAAAGAGTCACTTTCCGGTGAAATCGGAGTCTAATTACCCTAAGTGTACGCGCAGTGCGGACGGGTTAGGAGTGTGGAGGCTCACCGTCCACTTGTGCTAAATGTCACAATAACGGGCGATTTGGTTTGTGCAGTTTAGGCAAATAGAGGGACACGCAACGGGGTGTTCAATGCGTACCAAGTTTTCTTAACCCCACCCCCGACCCGAATGCCAAGCTTCGCTTGGACGGGAGGGGAGACTGCGGCTCTCCTGCCGTGCAGACTTGTTTCCGAAGAGGCGCGTCTGCTTGCACCCTC
>JACSRG010000372.1 GCA_014879865.1 Anaerolinea sp. | reverse complement strand
GGATTATTGCGCGGTTTTCGGCTGCGGGTTGACCACGCTAAAGTCAATTGGTGTCCAGCAGAAGCCGCTTTTCTGTGACTAAATCCATGCCAAGCGCATTTGCAGTTGCCTGTGCTTGTGCATGAATTAGGCGCGCAACTTCCCAGACAATATCCATCGCCATCGACAAAGTAACGATTTCGAGTTTGTCGAGCTTGTTTGTAGCGACCATTTCGGCAATCCGGGTATAAATTAGGGCATATTCCCCGAAGCTATCGCGCGGGTTTTCTTTTGGCGCGAGGTCTAATTCGTTCCGAAGCTGTGCCGTTGTGCGCTCCCACAATCCCATATAGAGATGCTCGGTTGCTTGAGCGTAAAGAGTCGGCGGCGCAGCGATGACGGCGGCTTTCAATGCCTCGACAAACAACTTGCGCGTGATGATTCCCTGAATTCGGGCTTCGATCCAAGTATCGGATTTGCCGGAACGACGGTAGCGTCCACCAACCCGATCCAGTGCGGCTTTGAGTTCCTCTTCGGGATCGCCTCCGATTTCGAGGCGTTCAGCCCCAACCTGTGCTAACCATTCTTTGATTTCGTTTGTTTTTGCGCCGGGAATTTCCTGTACAACACGCAGTATTTGTTCTGCATTCCCAAAATCGGATGCTCGCAGCTTACCGTCAGGTGCTGGCAGCTTGAAAGTGTAAGGTTGGCTTACACTTTGGTTTCCAGCACGCTTTAGTTCAGACTTCAGATTCTTCCAGTAGTCTTTTGCGCGTTTCTGTTCACGTCCGGTTGCCCAAGAGACAACATCTACGATGCTGTAGTACCATTCGTTCTGATGCCAAATCTTGCGGATTTCATTCAAGTCCATAGCAGGGGTATCATCAGGAAACATCGGAATCATAGTTGACACAGCTAAGTTTCTCCGTTTAATTCGCCCTTACATACATCTATGGTAATGCTGAAATCATTCATGGTCAACTGGTGAACCAAAATAATGTCTACGAAACTTCAAAACCGTCTCTTTGAGCTGCTTTCGGATAAAGAACGCCGAGAAAAACGCCGGATCACGCAGAGCGAAGTTGCCGAAGCTGTCGATGTATCCTTACATACAATCATTCGGTGGATGCGTAACGACGTGACGAAGTTTGAAGCGCCTATCGTTGAGCGTTTATGCGATTACTTCGGCTGTGAAGTCGGCGATTTGTTGTATCTGGTACGTGATGGGTCAGAAACTCCACCCGCGCCGTGACACGACGCGGGCAGGGGATTATTGCGCGGTTTTCGGCTGCGGGTTGACCACCGGCGTTGTCTTCGGGGTGCGGGCTTCTTCGCCCTCGGCGGCAGGCGGCGCAGGTGCTGTCACCCGTGCGATGTACACCTTGCGGATGCGCCGGTTCTCGACTGCTTCGACGCGGAGTTCTAACTCCGGCGTGTTGATCGTCTCGCCGACATCCGGCACATGTCCCAACTGGCTGTAAACGTACCCGCCAATCGAGTCGTTTTCGTCCGTCGGCAGTTCGATGTCCAGCAGTTCGTTCAGGTCGCCGAGGTTCATGCCGCCGTCCACCATGTAGGCGTTTTCGCCCACCTGCACGTATTCGGCTTCCTCGTTGAGGTCGTATTCATCCTGAATGTCGCCGACGATCTCTTCGATCAAATCTTCGATAGTCACCAGACCCGCCGTGCCGCCGTACTCGTCCACAATAATGGCGAGATGCACCTTCTTTTCCTGCAAATCCTTGAACAGAACATCGGCGCGTTTAGTTTCGGGCACAAAATAGGGCTGGCGCATAATATCGCGGGCGACCTTGCCATCGGCGTCGCCGCTGTTCCACAGCTTGAGCAAATCCTTCGCGTAGAGCAGCCCCTTGATGTTGTCGATATCTTCGTCATACACAGGGATGCGCGAGTGTCCCGACTTCAACAGCACATCGACCACTTCCCGCAGCGGCGTTTGGCATTCGACGGCGGTCATGTCGAGGCGCGGCACCATGACCTCGCGCGCCAGCGTTTCGCCGAACTGGAGGACGGAGTAGATCATTTCTCGTTCCTCGTCCTCGATAGTGCCGCCCTTCTGCCCGTCCTCGACCAGCGTCATGATCTCTTCTTCGGTGACGGCTTTCTCGATCTCTTCGCCGCCCGTCAGCCGCGAGATCGTATCGCTCACACTCATGAAGAGGGTGACCAGCGGCGCGAAGATGAAGGTGACGACGCGCGTCGGCACGGCGACAATCGGCGCGAGGGTATCGGCATAGGCATTGCCGAGCGCCGACGGGATGAGATCGCCGAGGATGTACGCCAGCAGCGCGGTCGGCAGCAGCACCGCCAGATAGCCGATTTCCGGCACGATGCGCGCGCCGCCCGCATTTTGGGCAGCGATCAGCGCACCGGCGAGATCGACGGTGGCGATGGCGACGATGGCGAACTTGACCAGCGTCAAAAAGATTTGCGCGGTGACATTTAACCGGGGAATCTCATCGGTGAGCTTGAGCGTCCGCTGCGCAGCGCGGCGCACCGACGGGCGATCATCAGACTCGGCACGTTCTCGTAGGGCGTTGCGACGGACATTCGTCAGCGCCGCGTAAGACAGTTCCATACCGCCATGAAGGACGATCAAGGCGAGCAAGAGCAGCACGATGGATATACTGCCTTCTTCCAAGTGTTAACCTCTCAATTATGCTTGCACGGCGATTCTAACATACTCAAATATCGACGTGCAAGCATCAGCGCGACGGGCAGGCATCCTTTTGCCGAATTTTAATCAACAATCCGCACCGATTCGAGCACAGTGAAGATCGCATCCTCATCCTCCTCGTAATCGCGCCCCGTGAAACCGACAGCGGTCGCGAAGATCACGCCCGTCTCGAAATACAGGTCGGCGCTGACAAAATAGCTGAAGTCGAAGTCGTAGTCGGAATCGTCGAATTCGACGGCATACACGCCCGCCCATGCGCCGGTATCCAGCGTCTCCGCGTCGCCGTATGCGCCGCTCGACCAGAAGCGCCGGAAACTGCGATCCCGTTCTTCGATGGGATCGCGAATGGTGTCCAATGTTACGCTAAAACCGATGATCAGCGCGTCTTCGCTCGCGCCGTACCGGTCGAGGTCTTCATTGCTGACGTAGACATCGCCTACGTCCGCCGACTCGGAGATGAACCAGTCGTCCGGGTAATCAAACTGGATCGGGATGTCGTCCGAGCCTTCGTAGCGCGGCAGCAGCCCGCGCACGAGTTCATTGCGCGGCGCGGGACGCGCGACCGGTGCGCGGTACGTGATCGCTTCGAGGATCGGGATGAGATACTCGTCGTAATCGCCGAGTTCGCCGGGAGCGGTATACAACTGCGCGGCGTTGAACAGCGCTTCGCCGAGCGGGAAGACGATCACCGCCCGCGCATCCGAAATCGTGATCCGCTTGGCGGTTTGCCCGTTGATGAGCAGCGACTCGGACGCGATCCCGCCCTCCGCAGCGCTGATCGAAACCGTGATCGCTTGCAGCGTGCCGCCATGTTCCTCGACAACTGCCGACGGTGATTCGATCCGCATGACAAATTCGCCTGAATTAAGGGGCATGGTGGCGTAATAGTTGAGCGCGCTCATGTCGTTGCCGAGCAAAATCCCGTTACCGCGCGGATACGCCGTCCAGTTACGCGGGTAATAGACAGTGAGCGTGTTATCCGTCGAGGTCACCGTTTGGACGAGTAAGTCGGTCTGCGCCGTGAGCGGCATCGCGGCGAGCAGCAGCAGGACAAGCAGGCAGAAGCGGATTCGGTTCATGGGCTACGCTCCCAAATCGGTCACGTGTGCTTTAGGAATATGATAGCGCAGACCGCGTTAGGGCGCGAAAATCGTCATGCCTTCCAGCGCCACCGGCAGCGCGAAATGCTCGTGCCAGCCCTGCTTGTGTTCCGCCAGCCGACCGAACAGGTAGACGCGGAGCTTGCTCACCAGCGCGTCCTGTGCCAGCGTGAGCGCAGCATCTTCCTCGAAGGCGATCCACGTCGTCACGCTTTCGTCGATCTCCTCGTCGATCCCCTCGCTGAAGGACGGCGGCGCATACGGCGCGCGTTTGCGGTCGCTCAATGCCGGGTACGGTTTGACGCCCGGTCGCAGCGGTTGACCGCCAACAGTCAGCACGACGATGGGCGCGGGCAGCGCGGCGATCTCCGTGATATGCATGGCGTCGATGAACCCGCCGATCCGCACCGATCCATCCCAGTCGAGCGTGTCCACCTGCCAGCGCAGTTGAGTCAGCGGCGCGCCGTCGGCGCTCCCCCAGCGCACGGTCAGCACTTCCGCCGGGGCAGTTAGCGTGAATTCGCCTTTCGCGCCCTCGACGCGCACAGCATCCGTTTCGGTCGTCACCCACAGGCAGTCGAGCGCATATGCCGGAATCATCCAGCGCGAACATAATTGCCCCGTCAATTGATCGTTCATTCTATTCCCCCGGTCGAGTTTTGAACTGCGCCCAAATCTTCAACGTAGCTTAATCAGACACCTATGCTCGTATGTTACACTCGGAATGGGTGAATTGCAGATGAAAGGGAAAGCGCATTGAACCAGCGAATCCGCGAATCATGGGCGCGCATCATCTCTAACCTGTTGAGTCCGCCGGTGGTGTGGGCGATCTTGGCATTCCCAATCGCCTTCCGCGAAGCGGAGTCCAGCGCTCAGGCGATCCTCTGGGCGGCGACGTATGGTGTGCTCGTCTGTCTGGTGCCGGTTGCCTATATCGCTTGGAACGTGTGGCGTGGCAATATCACCGATATCCACATCAAAGTGCGCCAGCAGCGCATTCGCCCGTTCATCGTGTCGATTGTCTGCACCGCGTTCGCGTGGTCGGTGCTGCGGCTGATGGGCGCGCCGTCGCTGCTGCCGCTGTTCGCGCTCTTCAGCCTCATCCAGATCGCCATCATGTTGATCGTCACGCTCGTCTGGCAGATCAGCGTCCACTCGATGAGCATCACCGGCGCGGTGGTGACGGCGGGCGTGCTGTACGGACTCCTCCCCGCGCTCATCCTCAGCCCACTGATCCCGGTGGTCGGCGCGGCGCGCATCAAACTGCGGCGGCACACGCTCGCACAGGTGATCGCGGGCGGCATCGTCGGCGGGATGCTCACGCTGGCGATGTTCATGGCGATCAATTAGACAGAAAAACGTCACCCCGTCCCGTTGGACGGGGTGACGTCAGTGCTCAACAATCCCCGATGGTTTCCACGAATTCCGCCGTGACCCAACCGAGCGCACCGTTGCGCAGCACACCGTACCAACCGGGGATTCGTTCGGTCGCCGTGAGGACGGTCTGATACGGCAGCACCTCCACGATATTCGAGCCATCGACCGTCGAAGGCGTCGAACGCAGGTTCAGCGGGTTCAGCGTCCGCACTTGGCAGTTCGTCAGCGGGACAGAACCGCTCGATGGGTCAAGGGTGCTGGCGATAGGCGCGGCGGATGTGCTGTCTCGCACCAGCGTGATCGTCCCGGAGACGGGGATGCTCCCGCACGAATACCCGGCGGGGCTGTTCGGCAATATCGGGACGAGGATCGGCGTGCGCAGCGAGTTTTCGGCGCTCAAGAAGATCGCCGTGCCGCTGCCGCGCAGACACACGGTCATCGGGCGGATGAACGGCACGACGGGCGTACCATCCGGCAGCAAGCCGAACATATCGACCGCTTGAATCACCCCCGCCTCGATCACCGGCAGCACGCCGATTTCCGCCAGCGACGTGATCACCTGCGAATCTTTGACGATGATGCGGCAGAAGACGTTGCCATAGACCCCGTTGCGCACGACGTTACCCGCGCCGCCAGAGGTGAACATCGCCTGATTACTCTGCGCGGCGAGGTTGTCGCAGAGGAAGACCGCCGCCGGGACTGCCGTCCCGCCTGTGCTGCCCGGAGGCGGCGTCAGCGTAGCGGTCGCGGTCGGCGTTGACGTGGCATTCGGATCAGGCGTGTTGGTTTGCGTGGGCGTCTCCGTCGCGGTCGCCGTTGCGGTCGCCGTTGCGTTCGGATCAGGCGTGTCCGATGCGGTCGCGGTCGCCGTTGCTGTAGCGGTCGTCGTCTCCGAGGCAGTGGCGGTTGCTGTAGCAGTCGCGGTCGCCGTGGCTGTCGGCGGAGTGACATCACCACCGCAGGCAACCGCCACAACGTCGTCAACGTAGTTCAGGATGTCGGAAGACGTGACGTCAAAGTAGGAGTTCGACACCCCCGGTTCAAGGTACAAATCGTCGCTCGAACTGTCCATACTGACGCCGAGCGTGATGATGTACATGCCCGCGTTACGCGCGTTCGTCGCGATCGTGCGAATGGTGTTGTTGCGCGTCGCTGTGTCATCATCGGCGACGATCCAGATCATGACCTGCATCACGCCGGTCGAGCGCCCGTTCGCCAGCAAGTTGTTGTAGCCGGTGGTAACGCCAAGATCGGGGCGACCGTTGGTGCTGCCTTTCGTCAGACCGCTGATCGTCGACCGGATGCTCGTTGCGTCGCCGCTCGGATCGCTGATGTTCGCCGTCACCGAACTCGAGAATGTCGTGATGCCGATATTCGTCCCGCTCGTGCTGACATCGTATGCCCACGTAATTTCGGTCATGAAGTTCTTGACCGCATCGAATTCAGTGCTGCTGATGTCACTCGAACGATCCGTCACGAACATGATGTCCACTGGCAGCGTACACAGCGGCACGGGCGTCGAGGTCGAGGTTGCCGTCTCGGTCGCAGTTGCTGTAGCGGTCATCGTCTCCGAGGCGGTTGCGGTTGCTGTTGGTGTCATCGTCTCCGAGGCGGTCGCGGTTGCTGTTGGCGTCATCGTCTCCGAGGCGGTTGCGGTTGCCGTTGGCGTCATCGTCTCCGAGGCGGTTGCCGTCGCCGTCGCCGTCATCGTCTCGGATGCAGTCGCAGTGGCGGTGGGCGTCATCGTCTCGGATGCGGTGGCTGTCGCTGTTGGCGTCATCGTCTCGGATGCGGTCGCAGTAGCGGTGGGCGTCTCCGACGCGGTCGGCGTCGCCGTTGCCGTCGGCGTATCGGTCGCGCTGATCGCATCCGACTCGTATGCGCCTGCATCGCAGTTAGCATCGCCTTGCGGACGTGGGAAGGCGCGCTGATCAAGGTTCAGCACGGGGAAGCCGCTGCACACGGTTGGATCGCCAATGCCGAGCGCCGCGCTCGAACTGCCGAGCGGATGCACCCATGTGATGATGTTCGGCACGCTGAACGTCAGTTCGAGGCTGCCTAACTGCGGGTCGCCGGTGACGCCCGCCGCATTCGCGCATTCGCCAACCGGCAGGACGTTATTCGTGCCTTCCGCCGAGAGCGTGCCGCCGCCGCAGTTCGCGGGGCTGCCCCCGTTGCCGGAGATGATGCTGTTTTGCAGCAAAATCTCGTCGTTGAGCGTATCGACGTTGTCACCATCGCCATCGTTGTAAATGCCGCCGCCGCTGCCCGCCGTATTGCCGGTGATGGTCACGTTCGTCAGGGTGAGCAGAGCGTCGTCGTTCGGGTTGTAGATCGCGCCGCCGTTGTTGGTCGCCGAATTGCCGCTGAAGGTGCTGTTGGCAATCGTGATGTTGTCGCTCAACGAGCCGTAAGCGAACGCGCCGCCATCGTTAGCGCTGGTATTGCCGACGAACGACGAGCCGAGGATATTCGTCGCCCCGAAAACAAAAACCGCACCGCCCCGGCTGTTCTCGCCGGTGACGCTGTTGGGTTCGGTGATCGTGTCAAACGGTGAGGGCAGCGGGAGCGGCGACGTGCCGAAATGCGAGTAATTGATCGCCAGCGCGGACAGTCCGTTATTGAAAATCGCGCCGCCGTTGCCATCCGTACCATCGACCCGGTTGCCGCCAAACGCGCTGGCGGTGATCACCATGCCGCTGACCAGCTCCGACCCGTTGAAGATCGCGCCGCCGCCTTTGCCGGTATCTTCGCCCGTGTTGGTCGCGTTGCCGTCGAAGGCGCTTCCGGTGATCGACATCGCCGAGGTCGCGTAGATCGCGCCGCCGCTGCCGGGACCATCGTTCCCCGCCGAATTATCGCGGAAGACCGTGCCGATGATCGAACCCGGATCAGCGCCGAAGTGATAGATCGCGCCGCCGTCGGTCACGGCTTGGTTGTTTTCGAAGAAGCAGCCGTTCAAGTCAAGCGGTCCGTTGCCGTAGATCGCGCCGCCGTTGGCAATGGCGAAGTTGTTCTCGAAGCGCGACTCGGTGCAGACCAGCCCGCCGCCCTGCATCAGGATCGCGCCGCCGCTTTGATCCTCACCATTCTGGAACGTTACTTCGTCGATGCGCAGCACGCCGTTGCCCGGCGAGGCGAGGACGAACATACGGTTCGAGTTGCCGCCGTCAAACGTGACCGCGCCGTTCATTTGAATGTCGGAGACGATGTAGATTTCGGCATCGAACGTGATCGTGCCGACGGTGAACGAGATGACATCCGCGCCTGACCCCGCCGGACAGTCGTTGTAGGTGGCGGCATCGTCGTTGGCGTTCTGAATCGCCTCACGCAGACTGCAATCGTTCGAGTTCTGCACGGCAGGATTCGAGTCCGGGTTTGCCAGACTATCGTAAGCCACATTGACCGTGATGTTCGCCGCCTGTGTTGACCGGACGAAAACACCGCCGATCAAGACAAGGAAGAGGATAAAACATGCAAAGATTGCCAAAGTGCGAACCGGCATCGAAGCTCCTGACTATGAGTTCTGTACGGGCAACATACGCTGCAACGTTCATTGTAGTTACATTTATTGCCGGATGCAATAATTGCGCAGAGAGGAATATTACGCTGCGTTGTGTTTATGCGCGTTGTCTGCTAGATTCAAGAAGCTAATTTCGGTCACAGGCAGGTAGCCCCTCAATGCAGGTGGACGACATCGCGCTGATGCAGCGCATCGCCGGACGCGATCAACAGGCGTTCATGGAGCTCTACGAGAAATACGGCAAAGCGGTGTTTAGCTTGGCGTATCGCATCGTCAATAACTCGGTGCTTGCCGAAGAGATCGCCCAAGATACCTTTCTCAAAGTTTGGCATCAACCTAACCGCTGGGACTCGGATAAGGGACGGCTGAAAAGCTGGCTGCTGACGATTGCCCAATTCACGGCGATTGACCGTCTGCGGCAGGAACGCCGCCAGCCCGCCGTGCTGCCCGATGCGCTCGAAGACAACGCCGAAACGGTTCACCTGCCGGATACGTTCGCATGGCAAGAGGGATCGGCGCTGAAGCAGTTGGTCGCGCAGCTTCCTAGAGACCAGTCTGCCTTGATCGAGCTGGCATTCTTTCAGGGCATGACTCACACGGAAATCGCCGATCAGCTCAAGCTGCCGCTCGGCACCGTCAAGACTCGCCTGCGTGGGGGTCTGCGGCGGCTGCGTGATCTATGGGTCAAAGGCGAAAACTGAAAATCTAAACGGAATCGAATTAGCGTTTTACAGTCATATCTGTGGTGCAGAGTCATTTGGCATGATGACAGATCAAAACGAGTGCAGCGAAATCTTAGAAATGCTTCCGGACTACGCCTTCGGCTTGGCGGATGAAAAAACCGTCCAGCGCGTCGAAGCGTCCCTGTCCGCTTGCCCCGAAGCCGTCCGCCAACTGCTGGAATACCGCGCGCTGCAAGCCGAAATGCGCTCCAGCGTCCCGCAGGTTGATCCGCCGGCGTCCCTACGCAGCCGCCTGCGCGAGATCGTCGCGCCGCACACCGCAGTCGTAATTCCCCCGCCCGAACCCGAACCGGCAGCCCCGTCGATGAGACTGCGACCCCCGGCACAGCGCAGCGTTGACATCACCCCCGACCTGTCCCGGCGGCGGGCGGAAGGTACGCCGCGCGCGACGCGCACCCGTCCCCGCATCGTGACCCCGGCGGCGCGCACGTACGTCGGGCTGATCGCCGGGATCGCGCTGGCGCTGACGGCGCTGGCGATCTCCAACATCTACTGGCTCAATCGCCTTCAGACCGCCGAGCGGCAGCTCGACTCGTTCCAACGCCTGCTCACCGACTATCGAACGGAATGGTTCATGGTCAAGGATATGGCGGCAGTCGAAATGGTCAGCATGACGTCCAACGATTCGGAGACGATGAAGGGGATGCTGCTGTACAGCGCCGAGTCGCCGATGAGCATGGTCGCGCTGGAGGACTTCCCGATGCTCACGCCGGGGCGCACCTATCAGGTGTGGCTGCTGCGCGAAACGGGTCAGCCCGTCAGCGCGGGGATGCTCGACGTTGATCCGAGCGGATTCGGGCTGCTGACCTTCGCGCCCGGTGACGACCTCTCGACTTACGACGCGGTGGGGATCACTGAAGAACCCGCCGGAGGCAGCAGCGCCCCCACCATGCCGCCCATGATATTGGGCAATTTGTAGGGGGACGCCGGGTTAGGTGTCCTATAGGCACCAACTTAAGCCTCAATTCATTGACCCCACCCCCGTCCCCTCCCCGAATTCGGGGAGGGGCGCAGGCAGACTCGTGTTTGCGCCTTCCCCCGAATTCGGGGGAAG
>JACSRG010000026.1 GCA_014879865.1 Anaerolinea sp. | reverse complement strand
CCAGTGGATATGTTTCCACAGACATATCATATTGAATGTGTGGCGGCGTTTGCGAAAAGCAGCTAGCCGACAGCCGATCCGCCTGTATAATGCCCCCATCTTGACCGACGGTATGCAGGAATGGGAATGCGATCCCCCAACATCCTCCTGATCATCCTCGACACGCTGCGGCGTGATCGACTCTCGCTCTACGGCAGTCCGCGCCGGACATCGCCCTATCTGGACGAGTTCGCGACGCGGGCGCACGTCTTCCGGCGCGCGGTCGCCCCGGCGCATTGGACGATTCCCTCTCATGCTTCGATGTTCACCGGAGAGTATCCAAGCGCGCACGGCATGACACAGGGCGATCACCTGCTGACCGACACGCTCCCGACGCTGGCGGAACTGCTGGCAGCATCGGACTATCACACGGTCGGGTTCTGCAATAATCCGCTGGTCGGCGTGCTGCTCAACGGCTTACAGCGCGGCTTCCGCGAATTCTACAATTACGCGGGCGCAGTCCCGAATCGCCCGCCGAGCGGGGATGGCGGCGTCGGGGGGCGCTTCCGCACATGGTTCTACCCGCACGCGCGGCGCATCGCGCACACGTTTTCGCAGAGCGATTGGCTGTTCCGCGTCTCGCTCAACCCGGTGCTGACGCCGATCTGGACGCGCTACGTCAACTTCAAGGGCAGTACGCTCAATTCGCTGGACGACGCCGAGCGCTATTGGACGGCGTATCACGGCGATCAACCGCTGTTCATGTTCGTCAATTTGATGGGCACACATCTGCCCTACTACCCGCCTGCCGATCTACTTGATCAGATCGCGCCGGGACGCCGCCAAGACCGGCACGCCTATGCCTTCGTCAACACGCTCAACCGCGACAGCACCGCGTGGGCGAGCCCGCGCGAAACGCCGCTGGCAGACTGGCAGCAGCAAACCCTGCTCGACTTCTACGATGCGGAGATCGCCGCGCAAGACCGCGCCTTGAGCCGTCTGCTGGCAGCGCTTGACGCCAGTGGACGCGAAACGCTCGTCGTCATCGCGGCAGATCACGGCGAATGTCATGGCGAACACGATCTGTTCGGTCACACGTTTGACGTGCATCAGGAACTTGTGCATGTCCCGCTGATCATCCGCCACCCGGATTTCCCGAACGGCGGCGAGATCGGCGCGAACGTTTCGACGCGGCGCATCTTCCACACCCTGCTCGACGCGGCGAACGTGCGCCACAAAAACGCAGATCGGTCGCTGCTGCCGCTGCTCGAAGGCGGGCACGACCCGGAAGACGGGATCGCCTTCAGCGAGGCGTTTGCCCCGTCGCTGTTCTTGCGCGTCATGGAACACCGCGACTCCCCGCTGATCGAACGGATGCACCTGCGTTCGACGCGGCGCGCAGTTTATCAAGGCGACTACAAGCTGATTCTGCGCGACGATGTGGGCACGACTTCGGTCGAAGCGCTGTACAATGTCGCGGAGGACGCCGCCGAAACGCGTGATCTCGCCGGAGAACAGCCGGATCGGGTGGCGAATTTGCGCGGGCAGATCGAAGGCTTCATGCGCCGCGCCGATCAACCGGATGTGAACAGCATCGCCGTCGATGAGACAGTCGTCGAGCATTTGCGCGCGCTGGGGTATATCGAATGAGATACCATCTCTGTCGCGTTTTGTTTTCGCTTTCCGATCCCCGTCCCATCCTCTCCCCGAATGCCAAGCTCCGCTTGGACGG
>JACSRG010000511.1 GCA_014879865.1 Anaerolinea sp. | reverse complement strand
GAAGACGCCGAACTGACACCCGCCGCTATCGACTACATCAACGCACACGGGACAAGCACCCCGCTCAATGACAAGAGCGAGACGCTGGCGCTCAAACGCGCTTTGGGCGAGCAGGCATACGAAGTCCCGATCAGCTCGACCAAGTCGGTGACGGGTCACTTGATGGGCGCGGCAGGTTCGGTGGAAGCCGTCTTCACCATTATGGCGCTGCGCGAGAATTTCGTGCCGCCGACAATCAATCTTGATAATCAAGACCCGGAATGCGACTTAAACTACACGCCGCACACGGGTATTCAGCATGACATCAAGTACGCCATGAGTAATTCATTCGGGTTCGGCGGGCATAACGCGGTGTTGATCTTTGGTAAGTACCAAGCGAATGGACACGCATAAAAGAGGCGCGCCGCCAACGACGCTGCCTTCTTGTTACGCTCACATTGTCGGGTGGGGTATGTCAGTCCCCGACACCGTGCTGACGAACGACGACCTATCCGCGATTGTCGACACCAGCGACGAATGGATTCGGTCACGCACGGGGATTCGTGAGCGGCGCATTGCCAGCGACAAGGAGACAACCGCGACGCTCGGTTTGAAGGCGGCACAGCGCGCGCTGGAAGTGGCGGACATCTTGCCGGTCGAACTCGACATGATCATCGTGGCGACTTCCACGCCGGAAAACATCTTCCCCAGCACCGCCAGTCTGATTCAGTCATGGTTGGGTGCGAACAAGGCAGGGGCGTTTGATCTCAGCGCGGCGTGTTCCGGTTTCGTCTACGCGGTGGACATGGCGACACAGGCGATCCGCACGGGGCGCATTCAGAAGGCGCTGGTCATCGGTTCGGAAACGATGACCCGTGTCCTCGACTGGTCGGATCGCGGCACATGCATCCTCTTCGGGGATGGCGCGGGCGCGGTCGTGCTGGAAGCCAGCCCGGTCGAGGGCGGGGTGCTGTCGGCGGTGCTGCGCTCGGACGGTTCTGGCAGCGACCTGCTCGGCATACCGACGGTCGGCAGCTACGACATGGCTCCGAACGAAACGCTTCCCGACGTTCACCGCATGAGCAAGATGCACATGAACGGCGGCGAAGTCTTCAAGTTCGCCACCCGTGTGATCGGGGAAAGCATCAATCAGGCGCTCGACTTGGCGGGGCTGACCATCAAAGACCTCTCGCTGATCGTGCCGCATCAGGCGAATCTGCGCATCATCGCCGCCGCCGCGCGCGGTTTGAAGGTCGAAGAAAACCTGTTCTTCGTCAACCTTGACCGCTATGGCAATACGTCCGCCGCGTCGATCCCGATTGCGCTGGTCGAAGCTATTCAGCAGGGGCGCATTAAAGAGAATGATCACATTGCCTTCGTCGGCTTCGGCGGCGGTTTAACGTGGGCATCGATGGTCGTCAAATGGGGCGCGCCCAAACCGGAAGATCGGACGAAAGCGCTCAATCGTCAGCGCCGCGAGGCGATCTACGCCTTTGCCTTCTGGCGCGGTCGCCTGCTCCGCCTCAGCCGCCAGATCAACAACCTGATCAAGCGGATTCGCCCCGAACAGGGACGGATGGAACGTCTGCGCCGCCGGGTTGATCGACAAGATTTCAAGTGAATCAAAAGGACGCCCCTGTGAGCGTCCTTTTCTTTTGCTGTGCAGCTGTTCCCGCCAGCGACTAGCTGCGCCGGTTCGCCAGCGAGATGAAGTAGAACAACTGCAAGACTGCCGAGATCGCCGCCGCGAAGTAGGTCAGCGCCGCCGCCGTCAACACCTGACGCGCACCGCTTCCATCTTCCGCCGTCGTCATGAGACCACTTTGCTCAAGCAGTGCCAGCCCGCGCCGGCTGGCGTCGATTTCGACGGGCAGCGTCAAGATCATGAACACGACCATCACGCCGAACAGCGCGATCCCCAACCAGATCAAGCCTGAGTAGCGCAGGAACAAGCCCGCGAAGATCATCAGGTAGCCGATCTGCGGGGCGAACGTCACCGCCGGGACAAGAAACTGACGCATCTGAATCAGCACCGAGTTCTGCTGGTACTGCTGCACATGACCGAGTTCATGCGCGACGACCGCCATCGCCGCGACTGACGGTGTGCTGGCAATCCCCTGCGACAAACGCACGATGTTGCTGGTAGGATCAAAGTGGTCGGTAAGCTGACCGGGCACGCCCTCAAGCTGCACCGCGCGCACATTGGTGCGGCTGAAAATCTGCTGCGCCACCTGCACACCGCTCACGCCCGAACCGTTGCGGACGTTGCTCCAACGGCTGTACGCCGAGCGGACGAAGAACTGCGCACCCAACGATAGAAGCAGCGTTGGGATGAATACCAAGAGAAGATAGGTAGAATCGAAGATCATCGCCAATACCCTTTACCCACAATACTCTGTTTAATATACGCAAAGAAATGCAAGAATTCCCTTAGAATTACCGCTTCCTAACCGAATCCTCAGCCGTCACACGCCGAGCGTCGCGCTGAGTCCTGCGCGAGTGTTAAGCGCCCATGGCAGCAAACAGTTATCCAGCAAGAACGGTTTACCCACGCGCACGACCAGCGACAGCAGCAGCGGGTGTTCGCTCGCTTCGTGGACGCCCACCAGCGTCGTCGGGTCGTTGAGCGCCACGTATTCAACTTCCGCCAGCGGCTCGGTTTTCAGCACGCTCTTGACCACCTGTCGCAAATGTGCCGGGGTACGTTCGCCTTCTTCGTAGGCTTGTGCCGCAGCGACCAACGCGCGGTAGATCACCCCGGCGGCGGGGCGCTGCTCCGGGGTGAGGTAGGCATTGCGTGAGCTCATGGCGAGTCCGTCCGATTCGCGCACCGTCGGGATCACGGCGACCTCCAGCGGAAAGTTCAAATCGGCGACCATCCGCCGCAGCACGACGACCTGTTGAGCATCCTTTTGCCCGAAGTAAGCGACATCCGGCTGTGTCAGATTGAACAGCTTGGCGACGACGGTCGCTACTCCGCGAAAGTGTCCGGGTCGCCGGTCACCTTCCAAGCCCTGTGTGACCTGATCGACCTTGACATAAGTCTGGAATCCCGGTGGATACATCAACGCAGGCGTGGGCGTAAAGACGAAATCCGCCCCCGCGCCTTGCAGCAGCGCCACATCGCGCTGAAGGTCACGGGGGTAGCTGGCGAAATCCTCACCCGGCGCGAACTGCGTCGGGTTGACGAAGATCGTCACGATGACGGCGTCATTGTCCTGACGCGCCTGCTCAACCAACGCCAGATGCCCATCGTGCAGTGCGCCCATCGTCGGCACGACGCCGACGCGTCCCCGCAGCGCACGACGGGCAGACCGCAGCCCGTCAATCGTCTCGATCACCTGCATGATCCAGTTTCCTCTCAGTGGCTCGCATCGCCGTTGGCGCTTAACGCGGCAAGAACGTCGTCCTTCATGGTGAAGCTGTTTTCTTCGGCGGGGAACTTGCGTTCCCGGACTTCGCGCGCATATTCGCCGATTGCTTCGCGCATGATCGCGCCGACGTTCGCGTACTGCTTTGTGTGGCGCGGGGTGAAATCCTCGAACATGCCGAGGATGTCATGGAACACCTGCACCTGACCGTCGCAGCCCGCCCCTGCCCCGATCCCGATAGTCGGGATGTGCAGTTTGCGCGTGATCATGTCTGCCAGCGGCGCGGGGACCGACTCGACGACGACGGCGAACGCCCCCGCCTGCTCGACTGCTTCCGCGTCGCGCAGCAGTTGACGCGCCCCATCCAGATCGCGTCCCTGCACTTTCATGCCGCCGACTTTGTACACGCTCTGCGGCTGCAAACCGATGTGCGCCATGACGGGGATGCCCACCTCGACCAGACGACGGATCGTCCCGGCAAGATACTCACCGCCCTCCATCTTGACCGCCCCGACATGGCTTTCCTGCATCAAACGCGCGGCGTTGGTCAGCGCTTGCTCGACGCTTACGTTGTACGAAAGGAATGGCATATCCCCGACAACCAGTGCTTTTTGCGTCACCCGTGTCACAATTTCAGCATGGTAAATGATGTGATCGAGCGTGACCGGAATCGGGACATCATGCCCCTGTATCACCATGCCCAGCGAGTCACCCACCAGCAGCAGCGGCACTCCCGCCGCCTCACTCAAGCGGGCGCTCGTCGCGTCGTACGCCGTGATCATCACGATAGGCTCACGGTCAGCCTTCATCTTCTGAATATCACGAATGTTCACCCGCATGATACCCTCGCAACAGTGCTTCAATCGCTTCCACGTTCAATCCACGCGCTCGCAAAACGGGGTACGTCAGCCGCGCCAACGCCTGATAGACCTCCGCAACCGGCGGATACGGCGTCAGCGCCCGCAGATGTGCACCGATGGTCGTCACATCCGCCCGTGTCAGCGGTCCGGTGAGCGCAGCGGGAAGTCCCTGCGCCCGCAAATTATCCACCGTCCCGGCGACCAGCGCGTTGAGCGCCGCATCCGCCGCCATCCGTTCCGCGCCGATGTCCAGCAGCAGCGCCTCGGCGACCGCGTAGAGCGTCACCGCATAATTGCTCGCGATCACCAGCGCCGCGTGATACAGCGCCTTTTGCCCCGGCGGAATGTTCAGCACATGCCCGTCGAGCGCCCTCACCAACTCGACCAACCACGCCAGCAAGCGCGGTTCATCGGCTTCGATGGCAAACGCCGCCCCCGGCAGCCCGTTGATCGCCGTTTCGACGCTGGCGAAGGGATACGCCGGATGCAGTGTACCCGTCAGTGCACCACGCTGCGCCAAAGCCGTCAGCGCGGCGCTGTCTTTCGATCCGCAGGTATGGACGGCGGCTTTACCCTGCCAATCGGCGGCAGCCAGATCGACTGCGACCCGTTCGACCACGTCATCCGGCACGGCGATGACCGTCAGATCGACCAGCGCAGCGACATCGACAGCGCGGTTGACGGCCCGCGCCCCGACCCCATCGGCGAGCAGTTCCGCCCGCTCATGGCTGCGGCTGAAAATTGCCCCGATCCGATACCCCCGATCAAACCATAGACGGGCAAGGGTTCCACCAACCTTACCCGCCCCGACGATTCCCAGTGTGAGCGTTATGATGACGACTCCGTTCCAAGCGGTGTCGGCGTCGGGATCGGCTCACTGATGTAGATCGTCACCGTACAGACGGCACGTACTGCCGTCGTAATATCAAACACCGTCAGCCGGAATTGGTATTCACCCGGTTCATAATAGGCGGGAACGAACTGCCCAAGTGGCGCGGACTCCGGCACTGGTTGGACGCCATCCACACCTATCGAGGCGAAGTTGCCCGAGGTCGACTCGCCCTTCAGCTCAAACCGATAGAACGAGAAATTCTCCGTGTTGGCAACCCCGATCACAGTGAGCGGCTGAAACACGACCATGCCGTTCGCCGGGATTTGCAGACTCGCCTCCGGGGAACTGCATTCGGCAGGGGGGGCGTTGGGCACAATCGTACCGACGGGCGTCGGCGTGAGCGTAGGCGTAGGCTGAATCTGCTGCGCCGGATCGATTTCACCAAGTTGTACGCCGCTTGGATCGATCACCAAGCCGCCGGAAGGTGGCGACGGGATCGGCGTCCGAAAATCGCCGTCTTCGACCACCTGCGCCACCTCAACCGTCAGATTAAGCGAGTCGCGCAGTGCAGGTGCAACCACTCGCTGGATGCCGATGACGATCAAGACTGCCTGAATGAGCAGAATCAGCACCGTTCCGGCATTGGCGCGGCTGTAGCGGGCGATGTCGCGTTCTAGCTCAAAATGTGTCCGGCGATAGGCAGTATTCGTCTGAAACCACCAGCGCGCTGCCAGTAGGATCAGACCGCCGAGGACGATGAAGACCCCGGTGGCGATTTGCTCGATGAAGAAGACGGCACTGGTCATCATCGCAGTGAACGCAGTACTCCGCGCAGCAGCGTCTCAAGTTTGGGCACGAGGATGCGGCTTGATTCCAGCACCTCGCCGTGACTCGTCTCCAATGGGGTGTCAATCGCGTCGATCGCGCGGTTCGTGATCCCGCTGAATGCCAGCACGTCCGTTTTGCCGTGCCGCGCTACGAGCACCTCATGCACGGTGGACATGCCGACTGCATCGCCGCCGAGCAGACGCAGCGCCCGGATTTCGGCGGGCGACTCGAACTGGGGACCGGACACGCAGACGTACACACCCTGCCGCAGTTGCAGATCGTTTTCCGCCGCGACCGACAGCGCCAATTCCCGCAGTCGTCGATCATAGGTTTGTGCCATGCCGACGAAACGTTCGCCGAGCATCGGGTCATTGCGCCCCATCAGCGGATTGTTCCCCGCCATCCCGACAAAGTTGATATGATCATTGATCAGCATTACGTCGCCGACCGCAAAATCACGGTTTAGCCCGCCCGCCGCATTCGTCAGGATCAACGTGCGGATACCAAGCATTTGCATTACGCGGATCGGAAAGGTGATCTGCTGCGCGCTGTAGCCCTCATAGAGGTGAACACGCCCTTTCTGCGTAATGACTGGTATGCCTTCCAACCGCCCCAACACCAGATTGCCCGCGTGACCTTCGACGGTCGATTGCGGAAATCCGGGAATTTCCTGATACGGGATCTCGACTCGATCCTCAAGTACATCCGCCAGCACGTTCAAACCAGACCCTAAGACTAGACCGACTTGGACGGACGTGTTCGTACGGCGGCGAATAAACTGCGCTGCCTTCTCGTAATCTGCTCGCGTGAATGTCATTCCAGAGCTGCTCCTTTTCTTCTATTATACCCACGTTAAGAGAGCGATTCGACAAGCAGCGAAAGTTGGTTGCTCACTTATATAAAAATGTTGTTACAATTATGAGTGATCAATCGGATCAAGGGTACGGAAGTCATGAGCGCTGACCAAGCTATGTATCATTACGCAGATGCCTATAAGAAGTTGTACAAACGGATGCCTAAGGATTTGCGCGCCGTCGATAGCAATTGGGTCATCGTCAATGGTGCGCGCATTCAGGTCGAGGAGTTGGAGCATTTGACGGCGAGGCTTCTGCACGAATATGACCAGAGCATCGCTCAGAAGAAGAACTTGGTTTCGCGCTTGATCAACTGGTTCAAGCAGTAGATAAGCCGTGCCGGCTAGCCTAGTCCGGCTCGCCCGCGTTCGTCGCGGTAATCTTCCGGTGTGTCTACATCACGCAGCACGCTGTCCGTTTCAACCACCACATGCGCCAACTGAGCAGGATAGCGATTGATCACATCGCGCGGCGCGCCATCGGGCGGCAAGTCGAGGATTTCCTTCCAGAAGCGGCGGTCAATCAAGATCGGATGCCCGCGTCGCATCTGGTAGCTCGGCGCGACGATTTCACCTTTTCCCTCAGCGTACGCCATCAACACTTGATCGACCGTGCGCGGCTGCAAACGCGGCTGATCTCCCAAGACGACCAGCGCCGCCGCCGTGTTAGCGCTCATCGAGCGCAGCCCGGTCTTGAGCGATGACAGCATTTCGCCGGTAGCGTAGTCCGGGTTAAACACGACTCTCGCCCCTGCCCTTTCGGCGACCGCTCGCACGTCGTCGGCGCGGTTGCCGACGACCACCGTAATCGGATCAACGCGCGCTAGCATCAACTGCCGGATGATGTGTTCGAGGATGGTTGTGCCGTTCGTCCATGGCAGCAAGACCTTCGGTTCCCCCATGCGCCGTGATAAACCCGCCGCGAGGATCACCGCGCCGACCGTGCGCTGCACTTCACACACCGGATCGCTTGCCCGCGCCGAGCCCAGCGCCACCCCATACACGCGCGGCGATCTCAGCGTCAGCTTGGCGATCAAGCGCGCCCGCGCCCGCAGATAGCCGCTGCTCGGCGTCCCATTGAGCCATGCGATCACCCGCGCGTATTCCGGCACGCCGCGTAGTCCCATCTCCTCATCGCGGAGCACTTGCGCGATCCATGGGGATTTGACTGCCCCGCCGGGATAAAAGCCGAATTTGTCGGTCATCGCTTGCGCGTTATAAACGTGGGTGTCGTCGAGCGGCTGACCGAGCGCGCTGACCGATGCTATCGGAACAACCAGCGACGTTTCCGGCGGGATGACCGGCTCGTGCGGATACGGCGCTTTGAAAGGCAGCCGCCGCGCGCCGTCTGCCTCGACGATCAGCACATCGGCGTCCACCGAGTCGAGCAGCCATGCAGCGGAGTCGACGCCGTAGGCTTTGCCTCCGCGTATGTCGCTGTAAACAAAGGTGAATCGATGCTGCGCCAGCGCGTCCGAAATCGCCTGCGCGCCTGCCTGCGGCTGGATCGCATGGGGCATGAGGCGCAGTTCTTCCTCGGCGATCCGCGTGGTCGTCGTGGTCAGGACGCGCCAGCCCTCATCCGCGAGTTCGTGCGCGAGTGCCATCAAGGTAGATGTCTTGCCACCTGCCCCGACCAGCGCCACGACATCGCCACGCGTGATCTGGAACGCCTGCCGGAGTTTCATCGTAGGGAAGCCCGCACTGCGGCGGATGCGAGTACTGCTTCGAGCACCCCGCCGCCGACCGCCAGTGATTTATCCGACAGCGTGAAGCAGTGCCGCCGATCCGCGCGCGGGTCGAGATCGCCGATTTTCAACCCCGCCCATACGTGTACACGGGCGTGAATCAGTCCGCGCAGCATTCCCGTGAACGGCGCGCTGATGCTCACGCCGTCAATCCGCGCGATCTCCTCTCCTTCACCGATCAGATCGCCGATGACACGAGTGGGCTGAACAAATCCGGCAGTGGGCGCACGCAGTACGCGCGACTGAGTCCGGTTGAGGACAGCCCCCGGCTCGCCCGTGTCTGCTTCGGCACTGCCGGACTCGATCACACGCCCCAGATCGTGCCCGCGATTGGTTTCGACCACCGCATGACAGTCTACGCCCGCCGTGAATCCCGGACCCAAGCCGATCACCAGCGGCGCGTCGTGGATCGTCGTGCCGAGGTTGCGTTTCTCCATGCGCGCGTCGATCAAGACGACTGGTTGCAGCGCGGAGAGCGTCACGCCGTCAGGATCAATCAGCACGGGCACATCCCCGCGCTGCGTGACTGCCTGTGCTTCTGCGAGGTCATGCGCTAACCGCGCGGTGATACCTTCGACCGTGCGCTTCCCTTCGTAGACCGCGTCGCCGAAGCACACCGTCCGGCGCACCAGCAGCGGCGACGCGAGTTCCAAGACCGTCACCGGGAAACCGGCGCGGCGCAGGCGAAAAATCACGCCGCTCGCAAGATCGCCGCCGCCCCGCACGACAACCGGGACGCTGCTAAACAACGCCAATACCTCTTTCCCGCAGCTTTTTGACGACGAGATCGGGGATCAACGGCAGTTGATCGAACCAGACGCCCGTCGCATCGAAGATCGCCGCCGCGATAGCAGGCGCGAGCGGGATGAAGGGCATTTCTGCCATGCCGCGCGCACCGAACGGACCAATCGGATCGGGATATTCCAGAACCACCGATTTCACCTCGACCGGTACATCCAGCACCGTCGGGATGAGGTACGTAGATAGGTACGGGTTGCGGATGCGTCCATCGACCGAAACCAGATGTTCCATCACGGTATAGCCGAGCGCCTGTATCACTGCGCCCTCGATCTGCCCCTGTACATGCTGCGGATTGACCGCACGTCCCACATCATTCGTACTGACTACGCGCACCACGCGCACGAAGCCGGTTTCGGTATCGACCTCGACTTCCACTGCCTGCGCGACATAGCCATAGGCGAAATTCGGCTCGGATTTGCCGGTTTCGGGGTCATAGGGCGTGGTTTTCGGCGGACGATAGCGGTAGGTCGCTTTCGCCGGGCGCTCTTCGTTTTTCCACGCGCTGAGCGCCTGTTCCGCTGCGCCGCGAATGGCGTTGCCGGACATAAAGGTCAAGCGGGATGCCGACGCGCTGCCCGATGTCATCGTTTCCGCCGTATCGTGACCGATCAAGCGCACACACTCAAACGGCACGCCGACGGCTTCTGCCGCCATCTGCATCATGACCGTGTGCGTCCCCTGCCCGACTTCCGCGCCGCCGTGCCGCACGATGACCTGTTCGATCTCCGTCTTGCCGTACAGCTCGACGGTCGCCCAACTCTGTTCCGGCGCGCCGAAGCTGTAGCCGACGTTCTTGAACCCCGCCGCGAAACCAATTCCGCGCCGGATCGCCCCCTGACCATCGGAGCTTTCGCGAGTAGACTGCCGCCTCCACCCACCAGCATCACGCGTCCAGTAGCTCTCGAGCGCTGCTTTCTCGATCACCTGCGGCATGGAGACTCCTGCCGGAAGCGGCGTACCAACCGAGAGGTGACTCCCCTCACGCACGCAGTTGCGTAAGCGCAGTTCGACCGGGTCGATCTGAAGCTCGTGGGCAAGACGATTCATCATGGTTTCGGCGGCAAAGGCGGCTTGCGGCGCGCCAAAGCCGCGAAATGCTCCCGTCGGGATGTTGTTCGTCAGCACCGCGTAAGCATCCGTATGGACGTTCTCGCACTCATACGGTCCCGTCGCCATGAGGTTGGCATTGCCGAGCACCTTGCTGGACGTGTAGTTGTATGCCCC
>JACSRG010000287.1 GCA_014879865.1 Anaerolinea sp. | reverse complement strand
CGGACGCCTCGACGTGCTCGTCAACAATGCCGGCATCCAGCGCGTCGCGCTCGCCCAGAACATGAGCCATGCCGACTGGCACGGCGTCCTCGACACCCACCTCACCGGCACGTTCCTCTGCGCCGGGCGTGACGGGCCAGAGTGTGTTGTCAGCCCAGTAGCTGTGCAGGAACTCCTCCCAGACCTTCGTGTACACGGCAGTCGTCTGCTCCGCGAGGTTCGACCAGTCGAAGTCGCTGACGAGCCGCTTCTTCGCGGCCTTCTTCATCGTCTCCGCGCTCTCCGGATTCCTCAAGACGTTGAGCACCGCCCAAGCCAAGCTCTCCGCGTTGCCAGCGTAACTGAGGGTTCCAGTTTCGCCATGGAGCACAACTTCGCGAAGTCCGCCTGCATCGCTCGTGACGACAGCCGCACCTGCGGCCATACCCTCAAGCGCGACGATCCCGAACGGTTCGTAGAGCGAGGGGAATACGGCGACGTCGGCCACACGATAGACCTGATGGAGCGAGCGATTGGCCATGAACCCAGTGAAGAGCACCTTTTGCTCTAGCCCGTACCAGCGCACGAACTTCTCCAGCTTCTCTCGGTGGCCCCCGCCGACGATCAGGAACTTCGTGCTGGGCTCTTCGGCAAGAATCGCGCTTGCGGCGTTGAGAAGAATGTGTATCCCCTTTTCACGTACGAACCTTCCGACGTACATCACGATCTTTTCGTCCGGGAGCGCGAACTTCTTGCGCCACTCGGCTCGACCGACATCGTCCCATTCGAACTCAAATTTGCTTGCGTCAACGCCGTTGTAGATGACGTCGATCTTGTTGTTCGGAACGCTAAAAATTCGGTTGACCTCTTCGCGCATGAACTCCGAGCAGACGATGATGCGCCAGGCTTCGTAGGTCAGCCAGTACTCCTGTTCGTGGATATACCGCTGCATGTCGTTGTGCAGTCCGGTGTTGCGCCCATGTTCTGTGGCGTGGATCGTTGCTACGATAGGAAGCTGATACTCATACTTCAGCTCTCGTGCGGCGTCGAGCGAAAGCCAGTCGTGCGCGTGAAAGATGGTTGGCTGGCCGCCCGGTCTCCAGTCCTCAAGCAGTTGTCGACAACGAAGGTCCGTGGCCTTGTTGAGAAGCTGAATCTCGTGGACAAAGTTGTCTGGCTCCCGATCGAGATGCACACGATGCACCTTCACTCCACTGGGCTGCACCTCTTCATCTGGTGCTAACGGTGTGTTCTTGGTGATGACGTGGACGTCAACTCCCTGCTTGACAAGTTCTTGGCTTAGGTCGTGTACGTGGGGGCTGATGCCACCGACAATGCGGGGAGGATATTCCCACGAGAGCATGACAACTCGAATCACGGGACTATTGTAGCCGCTTACTGATTCGTGTACTCAAGGTCGCGAAGCATGCGGGGGTTCTGACGCCAGTCCGGGCGCACCTTTACGACCAGCTCCAGATAGACCTTCTTCTCCACCATCTCCTCTATTTCAACTCGGGCCTCCGTGCCGATCTGCTTGAGCATGAGTCCGCCTTTGCCGATTAGGATTGCCTTCTGGCCCTGCTTCTCGACGATGATCGAGGCCGTAATCCGTATCATCTCCTTCTCAGGCACCTCCTCCCACATCTCAACGATTGTCGCCAATGCGTGAGGGACTTCCTCCCTCGTGAGTCTGAGTGCCTTCTCACGGATCAACTCGGCGGCCAGAAACCTCATCGGCTGGTCGGTGACCAGATCATCCGGGTACACAGGCTCGCCCTCGGGGAGGCGTTCGAGGAGCAGTTCGAGGAGTTTTTCGAGGTTCTGTCCTTTCGTGAGACAGGTGAGCATGTAGATGTCTGATCCAAGCAGTTTGCAGTACGCCTCAACGTTTTCGACGACGTCCTCGGCCCTCAGCATGTCCATCTTGTTGAGGCAAAGGACGAGTGCTGGATCGGGCGACGATGAGCGCAGCGGGTCCCAAGCACGTTTGAGCATGTCGGCAATCGCTTCATCACGCTGGTTGTCGTCTTCGTAAATCTGCGCGCGTAGATAGCGGCGGCTGCCGCTGTCGCCGATAGCAAGCGCATTGTTGATCGCGTCCAGCGCGTCGTCGGTGTTGCCCAACAGCAGATTCGCCCGCGCCAGATACTCGTAGGTCGCGCCGCGCTGCGCGGACTGCGCCGCTGGCAGCGTGTTGAGCGCCTGCGTCAGGTACGTCACCGCGCGGTTGAGCGATGTATTGTCGTTATCACCCGCCAGATCGACCAGCACGCGCCCCAAGATCAAGTTGACCAGCGGATTCGTGCTGCTCCCGCCCGCCGCCAGCGTTTCAGCCGTTGCGCGCGCCTCGGCAAGCTGACCGTTGTAATACGCCGCCTGCATGTAGCCGATCTGATCTTCTGCTTCGCCAGTGATCGCAACCGCCGCCGAATAATCCTCTGCCGCCAGCGCGTACTGCCGCCGTTCCATGTAGATGCCCGCGCGCAGACGCAGCATCGCCACTGTGTCGGCGTCGGTCGTTCTGCCGCTCAAACCGCGCCGGAAAGCTTCGAGCGCGAGATCGGGATTGTCTTCGGCGATGCGCGCCTCGCCAAGCAAGCGATAGGCTTCGGTCTTGCCGGGGAAGTAGTACAGGTAATCTTGGCAGTACAACACGGCTTGACCATACTGCCCCCGCTCCATCGAAATCTGAATTTGCAGGCGATACGCGCCCTCGGTGGTCGGGTCAACATAGCGCGCCAAAAATGCTTGGTAGAGCGCCTGTTCCCGATCTCCCTGCTCATAGAGTAACTGCGCCTTCGCCATGATCAGCACGGTGTTGCTGTCCAATTCGTCGCGGTTGAGCGCCCGGTTGAGGACTTCCAGCGCGTCACCGCGTCTACCCTGCCGCGCGTAGGCTTCCGCTAAGACCAGATACGGCGCGACGATGCGGAAATCGCGCTGAATCGCGGCTTCGGCGCGCGCTTCCATCTCTGCGAGGGGCTCTTGCGCTCCGGCGGGATTACCTGCGTCGAGTGCCTGCCGCGCCAGCGCCCAGTACACCTGCGCGTACCCGGCATCGATCAGCGCGGGGATGCTCGGATCGTCGCTGCGTTCTTCCAAGCGCCCTTCCGCCTCTTCGAGGATTTCGAGCGCGTCGTTGTAGCGCCCCTGCGCGACCCGTGCCAGCGCCTCGTAGTAATACGGATTCGCCTCGAAACGGGCGTCAAACGTGCGTTCGCGCTCCGCCTGCAAGGTCGGCAGCGCCGCGCTGACCTGACCGCGATCCAGCGCCAGTGCCGCATCGAGCAGCGGACGTTCAAGGATCGGCGGGTAAACCGCCGTAACACGGGGCAGCGCATACGGATTCGAGGTCGGCAGGCTGTTCGGCGGCTGCGGACTCGGCGTCCACGTCACGCGCGGCGTCGTGGACGGCGTCGGTGTCAGCCCGAAGGTCGGCGTAAACGACGGCGTCGGCGTTTGCGAGGGCGTCTGGCTTGGACCGAAGACCACGCCGCGCAGTTGATCGTTCGTCGTAACCGCGTAGGCGCTGATGAACAAGAGCACAATCAGCACCCCGGTGATCGCGGCGGCGACGTACATCCGGTAGATGATAATGTCGCGTTCGCCCGCGCGGCGCGTCGTCTTATGCACCCACTTGATCGTGGTAGGAATCGGCGCGAGGGATTCGCGGATGATCGGATCGACGGCTTTCTGTGCCTCGGCAACGCGATCCGCCGGGGGGAGCGGCACGCCGGGCGTCTGCGACTGCTGCGCGCGCATGACTTCTTGCGTCGAGGTTTTTGGGCGAGTATCGGGCGCATTTGGCAAACGCTTGACGAGCGGCTGCACCACCGGCGCGGCAGGCGCAGGCGGAGCATTCAGGCTTTCAATCGCCTTGAGCGCGGTTTCATTATTTGGGTTGATTTCAAGAATTTTGTTGAGGCAAAAGAGACGTTCTTGGGCATCACGCGCGACGCTGGCAAGCCACAACCATGCTGCTTCGCTGTCCGGTTCAAGGCGAATCGCCTGCTGCAATAAGCGGCGCGCTTCGTCTTTGTCCCCTGCTTTCGCCGCCGTAATCCCCCGTTGACGTAGTTCCCGCGCTTGTTCGCTCGCCAATTCCCGATCCCCCGATGCTCTGCGCTATGGTTTATTGTAGCGAGTTCGTGAAAAAGGTGAAATAAAGATAATCAGACACAGAAAAAAAGACGAGGCATACGCCTCGTCGTGACCTATATCAATCTTTGTAGGGGCAAGTCCCCTCTCCCCGCTTGCGCGGGAGAGGCACAAAGAACCTCCCCCTGACAATCCGTGCTTCTACGTGCTATTACGCGGGCGGCAGCGTCGCGTTGACGATGGTGATGCGCCCTTCAATCGTCGGCGCAACCGGCGTATTCGCGGCGAGGTATTCTGCCAACACCTGATCCAGCGGCTTGCCAAAGTCATACGCATTCATCGCGTTATTCTGGAAGACGCTGTAGCCGTCGCCACCCTGACGCATGAAATCATTCGAGGCGACCGTATACGTTGCGGCGGGGTCAATGGCGACCCATTCGCCGGCTTCGGTCTGGACTTCGACGCTCACAATGCGGCTGCCCGCTTCGAGGTTCGGGTCAAACGAGTAGCGCAGACCGGAGACCTGCGGGAAGCGCCCACCAGCGCCGTCACGAACGACATTGCCGCCGTCAACACGGATGCCCGACACGCCATTTTCGAGCGCCGCGACCACGTCCGCGCCCGTGAGTTCAAACGTCGCCGTCAGGTTGCCGAACGGCAGCACGGTCAGGACTTCACCGAGCGTGATTTCGCCTTCGTCGATGTCCGCACGGATGCCGCCGCCATTGGTGATGGCGAGCTGAGCGCCCGTTTCGGCGCGCATCGCGTCGGTGATCAGGTTGCCGAGCAGACATTCTTCAACGCGGCACACGCGGCGGTCGCCGACAAGATAAACCGAGGCGTCCGCGCCAATCGGGGTCGCACGCAGTTCTTCAATCGTGCCGCCCAGTCTCGTCACGATTTCATCCATCGCCGGATCGGGGGCGATGTAACGCGACAGCAGGATAGTATCGCCGGACGTGCCGCTCACGACGCCGTTTTCGTCAAACTGAACGTTCAGGCGTCCGAGATAGGTGTTGTTCGAACCGGCGCTTACGTAGACAATCCGTTCGCCCGCCGAGGTTTCGGTCGCATACGGGTAGGTGTTGTCGCCCGATGCGCGGTATGCAGTGCTGAACAGCGTGTGGCTGTGACCGCCAATGACGACATCGACGCCGACCAGTTCCGTCAGGATCGCCATATCGACTTCAACGCCGACATGCGTCAGGAGGATGATCTTGTTCACACCCGCCGCCGTCAGTTCGCCGACCGCGCTCTCGACCGAGCCGACCAGATCGTCGCTAAATACGATTTCGTCCGCCGGGGATGAACTCGTCGGGGTGTCCGAGGTCGTCAGACCGATCACGCCAATCTGCACGCCCGCGACGTCGAGGGTGACATAGGGCTGCACCAGTTCATCGAGTTCGGCGAACGAACCCCAGTCGATATTGGTGCTGACCACCGGGAAATCGAGTTGGCTGACGAAGTTGTATAGAACCTCCTCGCCATCGTCGAATTCGTGGTTGCCCAACGTCATCGCGTCGTAGCCGAGCGCGTTCATGATTTCAACCTGATCTTGCCCCCGGTACTGCTGGTGGAACAGCGTACCCGTGAAGCGGTCACCGGCATCCAGCAGGATAACATTGCCGCCTTCCGCGCGAATCTGGTTCACAACAGTCGCCTGACGAGCAACACCGCCGTCGCCATTCGCGTTCGGTTCGTGCCACGAATGGGTATCATTCGTGTGCAGGATCGTCAGCGCGAAGGTGTCCTGTGCCAGCGCGGGAACGACGACAAGCAGAAATAAACTTACCAACAGAATCAGTTTACGCATGAGTGATCTCCTTGAAACATGGAAAGGGAATTCCCTTTCTAGATTCTAGAGGTTGAGTTTATCTGTGTCCTAAGACTCGCGCAAAGAATTGTTAAGAACTCACACGGGGGGCCAAGGATAATTCGGACCGGGTCCGGGCTGCGGGTAACGCTTGTGCTTGAGGAGATGACGCAGGCGGTTCTGGAAGGCGCGGTTTTCCGCCGGGGAAAGCAGTTTGTGCATGGTTTGGGTATAGGTGCTCGTCGGGTCTTCGAGGATGGCGCACAGACGGGCAATATCCGCCAGCAGCGGTTCGGAGATCGACTGCCCGGCGAAATCCCAGATCACCGTGCGCAGTTTGTGCACCGCGTTGAACGTGATCCCGTGATCGATCCCCCACAGGTGACCGTCACAATCCACCAAGCAATGCCCACCTTTGCGATCCGCATTGTTGACCACGTAATCGAACGCCGCCATCCGCTTGAGCTGGGGCATCATCGTCTCGTCGAACGAGAAGTAATTCACCTGCGGATCGTGATCGATGAAAAACTGGAACGAGCCTAAGCCGCGCGGACCTTCGCGCAGCACGGTCGGCGGGACGAGTTCCCAGCAGAGTTCTTTCGAGGTGAGATACGCCGCCGTTTCACGGTAACACAGTGTGCCGTCGGGGAAATCCCACAATGGACGCTCGCCGCGCTGCGGCTTGTAGACCGCGTTGACCGCGTCGTTTTCCAGTTTGAGGCTGACGAGAAATGCGTAATTCGAACTCCAGCGCAAGATGCCGTGTTCATTATCGACGTCGCCCTGCTCCATCACCTCCGCCACACGCTCCAGCGGCAGACGCTGAGGGTTATTGTCTTGTAGACTCATGTCATGTCCAGTAATACACTAACCGTCCATTTTGGCGAGGGTCGGGGCGTCCGGCTTGTACGGTCGCGGTCGCATGTTCGCTCAAAGCGCGCATCTGCGCCCGCGAACAGAACATCCGCACGATCCCCGGCTGCACTGCCTCGGGATCGACATCTTCTTGGATCGTCATGAGTTCTTGCGCGACCAACACAATCAAGTTGTGTTCCTCGTCATAACCAAGCCCCATTTGTGCGACGCGAAACACCGGTTCAATCGGGTCACGGAGATCCATCGCATAGCGGACAACGTCCGGCGCTTGGAAAATCGGGTAGCGGCGGTCAAGGTCTTCCAGCAGCTCACGGATCGCCTCGCTCAATGCGAAAGCCTGTTCCTTTTCGATGATGAGCGAAACCAGTTCGCTCTCCTTCGCTGCCTGCAAATGAAAGACGCGCTGCCCCTTGGGACCGACAGTGCCAACCGTGATAAAATCAACCGGGTTCAGTTCTATTTCGATATTGGGCATGTATTTCTCACCGTGCGACTGCGCCTTCGGGCGCTTGCTGTTTACGCTCGCGCTCCATTTGCGCGATGTGGGCAACATCATTCATGGTGCCGATATAGGGGCGACCATAGCCGAGCATCAATGTGCTGATCGACGCGGGTGATACGACGATGCGCTGGAAGGCGTCGAGGTGCATTCCCAAGAAATGCGCGAGTACCATCTTGATCAGGTCGGCGTGTGACACGACGGCGATCAGCTCACGCGGATGCAGAGCCGCCAATCGCTCGATCTCGTTGACGGCGCGGGTTTGCACGCCGCGCATGGTTTCGCCGTTCGGAAAGTACGCGCGCGATGGGTATTCTTGGACGACATGCCACATCTTGCGCTTTTGCAGCACGCTGATCTCTTTACCTTCCCAATCGCCATATCGGACTTCGCCCACTTCGACATTCTGCTGGATCGCCAAGTGCGGGTGATGCAGGCGCACCGCTTCCGCCGTCTCCATCGTCCGCTCCAATGGGCTGGAATACAATTGGGTCATCGGCGCATCGGCAAGGCGTTTTCCGAGTGCCTCCGCTTGCGCTTTGCCCTCATCATTCAGGTGGACATTGGGCGTCCAACCTGCAAGTTTGCCCGTCTTTACGAAGTCGTTGACGGCATGTCGAATCAACAGAATCTGAGTCATCGTCACTGCACATGGGTTCTATCGCTGCTTGGATGATAGCACATTCGAGGATATTGTGCATCGCTTTGGACTGAGACTTTCATAAGAAGCCCAGAAGTCAGGCATTTGTTCTAGGGCATCGTCAGGGCGGAAAGTGCTATAATAGACACTACTTTTGACCCGTTTAGGATTAGCAGGATGAAGATTGGTGTCATTTCCGACGTACATGGCGACTATCACGCACTCGAAAGCGCAATCCAGCAGTTAGACGAGCTGCACCAAGTCACGACCATTGTCTGCGCGGGCGATCTGGTAGGGCGCGGACCTGACCCGGATCGGGTAGTCCAGATGATCCGCGAACGAAACTTCCCGACGGTGCGCGGGAATCATGATGAATGGAATTATGGGTTGTCGGTAGACAACCGCGCTTACTTGAAGACCCTGCCGCTGGAATGGCGCGGCGAATTCGACGGCGTTCAGGTCTACATGACTCACGGAAAGCCCGGCAATAATCTGTGGGGGCTGTACCGTGATCACGTCTCCAACACGCTGTTGAACATGATGCTGGCGTCGCTCAACGTGGACGTGCTGATCACAGGGCACACGCATGTGCCCCTGTACGTGAAGGTGCAGAATGGCTGCGTGATTAATCCCGGATCACTCTACACCTTCAACAACGTGCGTCCTACGTCGCACAGCTACGGCGTCCTCTCGCTGCCCGAAATGGATTTCGTCGTGTATGACCTTACCGGGCAGCAGCAGGTGATTTTGGGCTAACGACCCCGGCGAACGAACGCCGTCGCCGATAACAGGAACAACAGCGCCGCGATTACAATCAATGCCACCCCTACACTCGATCCATCCCCGACCTGCACGTCCGGTTCAATGACCGGCAGCGGTGTGCCCGTCGGGGGAATAGTCGGGGGAGGCGTCGGACTGAGCGTGATCGTCGGCGCTTTTGTGTCTGCCAACGTCGCTGTCGGGCTGCTCATGGCACGCAGCGCGCCAACTTCAGGCGCTCCGGAAGCCGGCGCACCTGCTTCAGCAGCATCGGCGGCTTCGGCTTCCTCGGCGACTCCTGATAGAGTCGCCGTCAAGAAGGGGAGCGGCGTGGCGAATGCCATCATTGTTGCCTGTGGCACGGGTGGAGCGGCGGCTCCGGCGATTTCGGCGGGTGCTTCTTCTAAAGCTGCCTGCGCCGTCACCGTTTGCTCAACGCTCAAGGGCGGCGCAAAATCGGGAGGAGACACCGCTGCTGCCTCATCGAGCAGCGCATCCGCTCCATCCGTGCCCTCAGTCGCCTGCATAGAGAACAATTCGACGGCAGGCGTCGGGGCGACAGCAACGGCATTCTGCACCGTCTGCGTATCACGCGCGGTCGAGAGCAGAATCACCCCTGCCAGCAGCACGATGATCGCAGCGGCGGCACTGAGGGCGCTAAAGGCGACAGTCGCCGGAAAGACCAGTATGCGCGGCGGCGCAACCATGTCACGGGTCACGGTGAGTGGACGCGGCGCTTGCAGCGTCGGCAGTCCGCGCACAAGCGTTTGCGTCAGGCGCAAACGTTCGAGTTCACGCGCAAGATCGAGTTCGGCGGCGAGACGTGACTCTAGCAGCGTCCGCTCATCGGCGGTCAGGGCGTTGTCGAGATATGCGGATAGAAGTTCGAGATCGCGTTCAGACATGGCTTACTTTTCAGACTGGTTACTGATCAGACGATAAGCAGAAGGCAAAAGTTCCCTGACGGCGCTCAGGCAGTCACGGACAGAGGCGCGGGCGCGGCTGAGGCGCGACTTGACCGTGCCGAGCGTCGTGCCGACCTGCTCGCTGATCTCGGCGTAGTCCATGCCTTCGATGTCGCACAGCACGAGCACCAACTTCTGGTCGGCGTTCAAGCGGTTAATGCAGCGCTGCACCGCGCGTTGAAGTTCCCGCGCTTCGGTGACTTCTTCCGGCGTTGCGGCGTCGTCGGCGATAGCAGGTTCGTCGGCATCTTCGGGCGTCAGGTCGGTAAACGTGGTCTGCGGGCGGCGTTTAATACGGCGCAGTTCGTCATAGCAGCGGTTAGTCACGATGCGCATGAGCCATGCGCGGAAGCTGCCGCCCCGATACGTGCTGAGGCGGCGGTAGGCGGTGATCATCGCCTCTTGCGCGGCGTCACTCGCACTTGAAGTCTCGCCCATGATGCGATACGCCAGCGTGAACGCCGCGTTTTGATAGATCAGCACCAGCGAGTTGAAAGAATCAAGGTCGCCGCGCTGTGCGTTACGGATTAGAATTTGCTCGTCGTCGGTCATGCTCACCATTGACAATCGTTTGGCACAATCCTAGAATATTTTCTACGTGCAGCTAAACAGACTGCAAAACCACACCACGAAACACACTAGCCGGTGTGTCGAAACTGGCATACGAGATCGACTCAAAATCGATTGCCCTTGCGGGCATGTGGGTTCGACTCCCACCACCGGCACAAGCCGTAGAAAACCGAGTGAAACTGCTCGGTTTTTTATTTACCTCGATCACATTGCGCGCTATAATAATATTCGAGTCTCCACCATCGATCATGATCGAGGTATACCCCATGCGCTCCTACGATGAATATCGACAAATCATG
>JACSRG010000027.1 GCA_014879865.1 Anaerolinea sp. | reverse complement strand
GATGCGCAGCAGCGTCGTCTTGCCGGAGCCGCTTGCGCCGAGCAGACACACGATTTCACCGCGTTCGACTTCCAGATCGATTCCGCGCAGCACCGGTTTGCCGTCATAGGCGCGGGTAACGTTTGAAACTGTGAGCACTGAATCTCACCCCTTCGCTCCCCTCTCCACACGGAGAGGGGGAGAAACGCACACGGTAAGCAAGTCCCCGCGCCAGTTGGAGAGGGGATTGAGGGATGAGGTTGGCTTATGTGCAGCTATGATGCATCTCATCAGAATTCCCCGATGCCGAGGACGCGCGCCCGCTCGATCAAGATGAAACCGAGCGCGCACACCCCCATCAAAATGACGCTGAGCGCCAGCGCTTGACCGTAATTGACCGCGCCCGGCTGACCGAGCAGGCGGAAAATGACAATCGGCAGCGTCGGCGTGTCCGGGCGGGCAACGAACAGCGATGCGCCGAACTCGCCCATGCTGACCGTGAAGGCGAACGTCGCGCCGACGAGCAAGCCGCGCCCGATCAACGGCAGGTCGATCAAGCGCCAGATCGCCGCCGGAGACGCGCCGAGCGTCGCCGCCGCGCCGCGTACGTTAGGCGAGATCGAACGGAGCGCGGGCAGCACGCTGCGCACGACGAACGGCATGGCGACCAGCGTGTGCGCGATGACGATCAGCAGGCGGGACGTGCGCAAATTGAGCGGCGGCTCGTCCAGCGCGATGATGAAGCCGAAGCCGAGCGTCACGGCGCTGGTCGCCAGCGGCAGCATGTAGATCGGGTCGAGCAGGGCAGTTAGGCGCGCCTCGAACTTGCTGGCGGGACGTCGTGCTAAGCCATATGCCGCGATCACGCCGAGCACCAACGCCAGCAGCGTCGTCGCCAGCGCGTAGACGACCGAATTGCCGACCGCTTCGAGCGGCGGGACGAACAGCACCGATCCGCGTGTGTTGGTTGAGAGCAGGCGGTAGTAATTGAGCGTCCAGCCATCGGGCGACCAGAACGACCGGATTGCCAGCGCGATCAACGGAGCGAACAGCAGCACAGACATCAGCGCGATGTTGCCGCCGACGAACAGCCGTTCCCGCAGCGTCCGCACCGGGCGCACAATCGTCTGCGCCGACTGCACGTCCGTGTTCGACCCTCCCTGCAAACGGGTGTAAACGAGCATGAGCGCGAACATCAGCGCCAGTTGCAGCAGCGCCAGCGCAGCGGCGACGCCCAGATTAAGCAGACCGCTCGTCTGGCGGTAGATTTCGACCTCGACGGTGGCAAAGCGGATGCCGCCCAAAATCAAGATCACGCCGAAAGACGTGAAGCAGAAGATGAAGATCAGCGCGGAGGCGGCGAGCAAAGCCGGACGGATCGCCGGGAGGCGGATTTCCCACCACAGTCGCCAGCCGTGCGCGCCGAGAACGCGGGCGGCTTCCTCCATGTGCGGGCTTTGAATCGCCCACAGGCTGCTGATCATGCGCAGCGCCAGTGCGTAGTTGTAGAAGACATGCGCGATCAAGATGATCGTCAGCGTGCCGTCGAGGTTGAGCGGCAGCAGTCCCCGGTCGCCGATCAATGCGCTGAATGCCGCCGCGACGACGACCGTCGGCAGCACGAACGGCACGGTGACGAGGGCCTGGGCCAGGGCCCGTCCCCGGAAGCGGTACCGCGACACCACGTTCGCGATCGGCAGGCCGATGACGACCGCCAGCGCCGTGCTGGCGACCGCC
>JACSRG010000028.1 GCA_014879865.1 Anaerolinea sp. | reverse complement strand
GGTTTTTCTCGATTAATTGGCTGATTTGCTGAAGTAAACTTCGGTTAAGCATGTCTGCGCCCTGTCCCCACACCAGCGCCTGCATCAAACGGCGCTGTTCTTTCACATGTCGGAACAGTTCAAGGCTGGGCAGCACACCATGCTGCATACCCTGATGTGCCGTATAGTCCCCCAGATCATGAATCACCTGCTCGATCTGAATCAAGAGCAAACTCTCTTTGTCGGTGAAATGGGCATAGAACGTCGAACGTCCCACATCCGCCCGATCCAGAATATCCTGCACCGTGATGTCGTCGTAGCGCTTTTCAAGCATCAGCCCCACGAACGCATCGGCAATGAGCTGTCGCGTTCGCCGTGAGCGGCGATCCGTTTTGGCGCTGTTCATCGTGTCTCCTCCATCAGAACAAATTCACAGGAATGTTCGGTAATGAACATTTCATGTGCTTTGGTTGTTGACCCTCTCCCCACTCCCTCCATTATAGTAGAAATCGAACATGGTGTTCGATATGGAATAAGTTGTACAGAGAGCAACCTGATGCATGACCCAAAGCACCCTCATGATCACGCAGTTCCAGAAACGCAAGGTCGCACCATCCGTTGGGCGGGACACTACGATCTCGTTGTCAAACTGCTCACGTTGGGCAGGGAGAAAACGCTGCGCGGCGAAACCATTCGACAAGCGGCGATTCGACCGGGTGCCGCCGTGCTGGATGTCGGCTGCGGTACCGGAACGCTCACGCTGTTGGCGAAAGCAACGGCTGGACAAGCAGGGCAAGTTTACGGGATCGATGCCGCACCGGAAATGATCGCTGCCGCCCGCCAAAAAGCGGCACAGCAGGGACTCAGTATCGATTTTCAAACTGGATTGATTGAGGCACTGCCGTTTGCGGATGCTACGTTTGATGTTGTCCTCAGCAGTCTGATGTTTCACCATCTGCCACCAGAACTCAAACAACGAGGGCTGGCGGAAATCTACCGTGTGCTTAAACCGCGTGGGCGGCTGGTCATCGTCGATATGCTGCGCCCGGTGACCCTGATGCAGCACTTCACCTTGGCAACGTTCGTTCACCACGCTGCCAGCCACGATGTCTACGACTTACTGCCGCTCATGGAACAGATTGGCTTTGAAGATCGGCAATCAGGAACGATGTCGTGGCGCGTTCTCGGGTTCGCTCAGGGCAGCCGCCCTCAATAACCAGCTTGTAATCAAAGAGGAACAAGAGATGATAAATCAAAATGCCTCACCCCTCATTCAACTGCGCGGCGTGACCAAGGCGTATCAAACGGGCGCGAAGACCTTCACCGCACTCGACGGGATTGACCTCACCATCGATCAAGGCGAATTCACCGCCGTCGTTGGGCGTTCCGGCAGCGGCAAATCGACCCTGATCAACATGATCACCGGTATCGACGAGCCAACTTCCGGCGAAGTGATGGTCGCCTCGACTCCCGTCCATCAACTCAATCAGGAGCAGCTCGCCGTGTGGCGCGGAAAAAACGTCGGCATCGTCTTTCAGTTCTTCCAACTGCTGCCAACGCTGACCATCGCCGAAAACCTGATTCTGCCGATGGATTTCTGCAATACCTATCCCGTCCGCCAGCGCCGTGAGCGCGCGCTGCATCTGCTCGAAAAAGTCGGCATCGCGGATCAGGCGGACAAACTGCCCGCCGATCTTTCTGGTGGACAGCAGCAGCGCGCCGCCATTGCCCGCGCGCT
>JACSRG010000104.1 GCA_014879865.1 Anaerolinea sp. | reverse complement strand
CGTCCCCTTCTCCCTCAGGGCGAAGGGGTGAAGTCCCTCTCCCTGAGGGAGAGGGATTTAGGGTGAGGGTAGTTTGCAGACAGACCCTAGCTATTTATGCTCAACCGCTATTATACGCTCTGAGTGTCGCCGCTGGTGGTAGAGAATGGCACGCTGGCATTTCTGCAAACGTTCCCGCGCTTCGTATAGTTTGCCTAATGATCTTTATGACAAACATTACCCCCCATGCCGCAAATATGCTACACTCCGTAATGAATTAGGTATTGTTGAGGAGAAATTCCGTCATGAAGTTCAACAAGTTTCTCGCACTGTTAGTGATCGTCGCCTTGGCGCTCGGCGCTTCCGTTGTGGTCGCGCAAGATGCTCCGTCCGGCGAACTCGAAATCTTCTCGTGGTGGACGGGCGGCGGTGAAGCTGCCGGTCTCGACGCGCTGATCGCCGAATTCAGCGAAATGTACCCCGATGTGACCGTCGTCAACGCAGCGGTAGCGGGCGGTTCGGGCGTTAATGCGCGTGCCGTTCTGCAAACCCGTATGCTCGGCGGCGATCCGCCGGACACCTTCCAAGTCCACGCCGGTCAGGAACTGAACGCCGTGTGGGTCGCGGAAGACAAGATGGTCGCGCTGAACGATCTGTTTGAAGAAAACGGCTGGATGGAACAGTACCCGCAGGGTCTGCTCGACCTGATCAGCGACGCCGAAGGCAACATCTACAGCGTGCCGGTCAACATTCACCGCTCGAACGTCATGTGGTATGTCCCCGCGAACCTCGAAGCGTGGGGCGTGACCGTCCCGGCTGACTGGGATGAATTCATCAACACGACCTGCCCGGCGCTGCAAGCTGCGGACGTTGTGCCGCTGTCGGTTGGCGAAAACTGGACTCAGGCGCATCTGTGGGAAAGCGTCGCGCTCGGTGTACTGGGCGTCGAAGGCTACAACGGTCTGTGGAATGGCGCGACGGCGTGGGACAGTGACGAAGTGGTCGCCGTCTTCGAAAAGTTCGGTCAAATCCTCGACTGCTCGAACGCAGATCGTGACGCGCTGAGCTGGCAGGATGCCTCGCAGATGGTGTCCGAAGGCGCAGCCGCCTTCAATATCATGGGCGACTGGGCGGCGGGCTACTTCCTCGTCGATCTGGCGTTGGAACCCGGCACCGGCTTCGCGTGGGCAGCGTCCCCCGGCACCGATGGCGCGTTCATGATGCTGTCGGACACGTTTGGTCTGCCGGTTGGCGCGCCGAACGAAACCGCCGTCCGCGCGTGGCTGAGCTTCCTCGGCTCTGCTGAAGCGCAGGACATCTTCAACCCGCTGAAGGGCTCGCTGCCGGCGAATACCAGCGCCGACATCACCAACGGCGAACTGTACAATGCGTACTTCCAAGATGCCTACGAAGACTGGACGACGAATGCGATTGTCGGGTCGCAGGCACACGGCGCGGTTGCCCCGCCCAACTTCAGCAACGGCTTCTCGACCGTGATTGCCCAGTTTGCCAGCGACCGCGATGCGGCGACGGCGGCGGCGGCGACGGCAGAACTCGCGGCTGAAAACATGATGACCGGCGGGATGTAAGTCTTTTCCACGCTGACATCGTTGTGAACGCTGTAGGGACGAGGCATGCCTCGTCCCTACTTATTTACTGAGGGGTACTTATGCCGCGCATCAACCGGGATCGCCTGACGGCGGTTCTCATGCTTCTGCCCTCCATCGTACTGGTTGCC
>JACSRG010000249.1 GCA_014879865.1 Anaerolinea sp. | reverse complement strand
CACCGGAAGCGATCACGACGATCCTCCTGACCCATTTCCATTTTGATCATATCGGCGGGCTGCTCGACGCGGACGGCAAACCGGCGTTCCCGAATGCCCGCCTGATCGCAGCGCGCGCCGAATACAATCACTGGCTGAGCGAAAAGACGCTCGCCGCGCTGCCGACCGTGCGCGCGGACTACTTGCGCGCCGCGTTCGGCAGAGATGCCGCGTATCCGCGCCTCGAACTGGTAGAGGGCGAAGCGCAGGTTTTGCCGGGGATCACGCTGCTGCCCGCTTACGGTCATACGCCGGGGCATTCCGCCGTACTGATCGAGCGCGATGGCGGGCGACTGCTGCACGTCGCCGACAGCTGGCACTACGCCGCACAGCTCAACCTGCCGGAAGCGCGCATCAAATTCGACGCACTGCCGGAGCAGGCGGTCGCGGCGCGGCGCGCATTGATGCAGCGCGCCGAAAGTGAAGGTTTGCTGACGCTGGTTTATCACGCCGAGTTTCCCGGCTTGGGTCATATCCGCCGCGACCCCGCCCAACCAGATCGCAGGGTGTGGGCGCGCAGCGAATAATCCGGGGCTTGCGCGAATCGATCAGCGGCGGAGGGAATCCGGCTCAGATTCACGGGGGTCTGCACCAATGGCGGCTTCCCCTTCGACGTTGTGCTCCGACTGCGACTCGACAATGCGGTCAATGATGAAGCGGGGACGTTTTCTAGTTTCATCGAGGTTGCGCCAGAGGTATTCACCTAGAACCCCCATCATGACCATTTGCGCGCCGGACACGATCAGCAGCACAACCATCATCGACGACCAGCCTTCGACATCGATACCGGAAAAGAGGCGGTTGATCAGGATGATGACGGCGTAAATGATCCCCAGAAAGCTCAGGATGAAACCGAGGATCGACGCGACGCGAATGGGGAGGTAGGAGAACGCCACAAACGAATCGACGAAATACTTGAGTTTTTTGGCGAACGTCCACATCGAACGTCCGTAGCGCGGTGCGCGCGCGCGACGATGATACGGAAGCACAGCCGGGTCAAACCCCATCCACAGGATCAACCCCATCAGATAGGCGTTGTTTTCCTGTATTCCGGTGATTAGGCGGCAGACCTGACGGTCAATTAGGAAGAAGTCGAAGCCGCGTCGGGGCATGGTTTTGATCGCGAAACGGCGGAAGAGCATATAGAAGGTATCCGCCATGAATGACGTCAAGCTGGGATCGTCGCGTTCCTCGCGAACAGCAAGGATGACTTTGTTTCCTTCGCGCCATTTGGCGAGCATTTCGTGGATTAGTTCGGGAGGATCCTGCAAATCGGCGGCAATCGCGGCAACCGCATCACCAGTCGCATGGCTTAACCCTGCCAGCACGGCGGCATTTGAGCCGAAATTGCGCGAGAGTTTAATGATCCGCACACGCGATTCAGTCTGCGCTAGCGCTTCGAGAACGGCGAACGAATCGTCTCTTGAGCCATCATCGACAAAGACGAATTCGAACTGATCAGCGCGGTTGCGGTGCGCGAGGGCTTGAAACTGGTTCAAGAGATCGGGCAAGCTGGTCGCGTTGTGGTATACGGGTACGACAATCGAGATCAGGCTCATAGCGTCCCCTCATCAGGGTTAAGCTGTGCCTGACGCGCGATCAAATATGCTTCCCAAAGCTGTTCGGTCTCCGCCGGATAGCGATCCTTGTTGTTGGGAAACCAAGGATAGACGGCGTTTCCTTCGGCATCCATCACCTGAGTCACAGTGCCGCGCTCTTTGGCAGGCACACCGAACACGATGGTACGCGCCGGAACATCCTTATTGACTAAAGACATCGCCCCCACCAGCGCTTCACTACCGATGTGAACCCCCGGTAGGATGGTCGTCATGGTGGCAATGATGGCATAATCATCGACGTGAACTCCCACCAGCGCATAGCTCGGCGGGTGAGGATCGTTGGTCAGGACGGTATACGGGAAAATCCAGACGAAATTCCCGATAGAGCTTTTTTGACCGATATGCACATTGCTGTGGAAGCGCGTGTAGTCGCCGATCTGGCAGTGTCCTTGAATGTCGCCAAGCGTGCCAACCGAGAAATAACGCCCGGCGGACGTTTTTTCTCTAACGGTCACACGATGCCCAGTGTGTAAATGATCGCCGAAGATCGAGCCCTGATAGAAAAGAGAGTAAGAACGAATATGGGCATGGTCACCGATAACGAGCGGGCTAGCGCCCATGTCTTTTTGCGGGTAGCCCAATTCGCAAAAGGCTTCTACAGTGGAATTGCTGCCCAAGCTGACGTGATCGTGAATGATGGTATATGCGCCAATAGTGCAATCGTCCCCTAACTGGGCGGAAGGAGAGACAAGCGCGGTAGGATGAATATTCGCTGCCATATTGTTTCGGTTCGCCCTCACTGACTAGGCTCGGTTCTTCGAAGAATGAAGTTGCGCATCGGCGTTTCGACCCACTGGTAGAGCAGTGCGCTGACAAGGTTTGCGGCGGTGTAAAGCAAGATGAAGTAGACGAGGGGCGACGCAGTTGGGATGATGAAGTTTTCCGGTTTGACGTTCCAGAACAACCACGTCGCTTGCAGCAGATAAAGCGCGTAAGAGACCTTACCCAGATAAACGAACAGCGGGAAACTCAACGCACGTGCCAGAAAAGTCTGCTCGTTTGTCAGCCCCAAAATCACCAAGCCCGCACCTATCGACACGCCGTAATTGAAGACCCACGCCGCCGCATAGCCGCCGTTGATGTGCATCACGTTGGCGAAAATGCCCACCCAGATCAACCCGCCGATCACGAGTAGTTCGGCGCCGATGCGCCCGGTTCTTTGCTTGAACCAGACACGGATTCGGCTGTGCTTGAAAATGACAGCGATCAGAATACCGACCGCAAAATCGAGGAAGCGCCCGAAGATTGTGTAGGTCATCATGTGCGTGCTGCTCGCCATGAAACCCAACCCGCCAACGCGCGCCAACGCGGTCACGTTTGAAACGATAACGATCAATGCGCCGAGTAGGAGTAAGCATAGGGTGACGATCAACAGCTTGGGGAATGCCGCCTTGATCTTCGATCTGGTTCGACGCATGGCGATGAGCGGCAGCAAGAAATAGAAGCTTTCTTCGACTGTGAGCGACCATGCCGTAGGGATACCGGCGAATTTCGCATTTTCAAAGAACCCCTGCGTCAGCGAATACTCGACGAGTCCCAACAGACTCAACGGAAAGAAGAGGCTGGTGATCAGGAGAAACGCATAGAGCGGATAGATGCGCGCAACCCGTTTGCGATAGTAATCGACGAGGCCAGCGCGAGTCAGACCGGTGTCATGAAATTTATCGTAATACCGCAGCGCAATCAGAAAGCCGGAGAGCACAAAAAAGATGGTTACGCCGATATGTCCTTCGATGAGAATGTTTTCCAGCACATCGCCCGTGCGGGTGAATGGATAGAAGTGATGGAAAAAGACCAGCAAAGCGGCGATCATGCGGAGGCTGGTCAAAGCCTTGATCTCGGACATTAGTCTCGCATATCCAATACTCCACAACGCGGCGATCTAGAACGTCACCAGTAGTGCGACTTGTACTGCCGGTAGTACAGGATTGTCTGTTGTAAACCTTCCGCCAGCGGCGTTACTGGCTGCCACCCAACCAGCGTACGGATTTTGGTGATGTCAGAATAGAAGTCGCCCGGCTCTTGCGCGGCACGTTCCGGTGTGAAGGGGGCATATTCCCAATGCCCGGATTTTGCCACGTCGATCAAGACTTCCGCCAGTTGCTTAAACGTGGTCGGTTGATCCAAGCCAACGTTGAAGATTTGCCCGTATGCGGCGTCACAGGCTGCCGCCATGAGCATCGCCTGCACACAGTCGTCGACATATAAGAAGTCGCGCTTCATCGTTCCGTCGCCGAACAGCTGGATAGTCTGATCATCGAGTGCCAAGCGCACGAACCAATTGACCACCCCATAACGGGCGTGCCGCATTTGCGCGCGTGCGCCATACACGTTGGTCAAACGCAGCATAATCGACTTGACACCGTGAATATCGTTGTAAACCTGCGTGATTTTTTCCGCTGTCAGCCGAGAAATCTCGTAGATGCCTTTGGGATGGGTCGGGGCTTCTTCGTTCACGGGCAGCGAGACGGCAGGGCCATACTGCCCGCGTGTGCCGATATGGATCACGCGTGCCTGCGGGTTGTGATGCTTGCATGCCTCCATCAACACCGCCGTGCCTTTGATGTTGATGTCGATGTCAGGGAAGGGATCGGTCATGCTGAGGATGTGATCGACCTGACCGGCGAGGTGAAAGATGTAGTCTTGATCGCGCACCAGATAGTTCATCACATGGACGTCGCGCACATCGCAGAAGTTGACGGTTACCTGATCGCGGATGCAGTCGATGTTGAAAAGGTTTCCACCATACCCGGGGATCATCGCGTCGGTGATGGTGACGCGCGCGCCCGCGTCCACCAGCTTAATCGCAAGATTACTCCCCAGAAAGCCCATGCCGCCCGTGATCAGCACCCGTTTTCCCTGAAACGCAGCGTTCATGCGTCCCTCGCCAGCAGGGTTTCGATCACATAGTCCACTTGATCGTCGGTCATTTCAGGGTAGAGGGGCAGCGAGATGATCTCGCTACAAGCGCGTTCCGCTTGAGGGAAATCACCGAGATCGCCCAGACGTCCCCGATAGGCGGGCTGCAAGTGGATCGGCAGCGGATAATGTACCGCCGTCGCGATTTGATGTTCGTTGAGGTAGTGGCGCAGGGAGTCGCGTTGGGCAGAACGGATGACATACAGGTGGTAGACATGCTCACAGCCGAGCTGTTCGCGCGGGGTGACGACGTGTCCGGCGAGCGCTTGGGTGTAACGCGCCGCAATCGCTCTGCGCCGCTCGGTCGCCGCATCCAACACGCGGAGTTTGCAGCGCAAGACTGCCGCTTGAAGCTCGTCAAGGCGCGTATTCATGCCCACGTCGTCGCTAATGTAGCGCTGCCGCCAGCCATACTGCGCGACAACCCGCATCTGTTCCGCCAGCGCAGAGTCTTGGCAGCCCACCGCACCGCCATCGCCCAATGCACCGAGGTTTTTGGTCGGGTAAAAGCTGAAAGCAGCGGCAGTGCCCATACTACCGACGCGCGTGCCCTGAAAACGCGCGCCGTGCGCCTGTGCGCAATCCTCGATCACGGCAAGTTGGTGTGCCTGCGCAAGCGGCAGCAAGGAATCCAGAGCCGCCGGATGTCCGTAGAGATGAACGGGCATAATCGCCCGGGTGCGGTTCGTGATCGCGCGCGCGGCTTTTTCGGGATCGATGGTGTACAGTGCGGGATCAATATCAACGAGAACAGGAGTCGCCCCCGCCAGCTCGATGGCGGCGATGGTGGCGGTGGCGGTGTGCGCCGGGACGATCACTTCAGCGCCAACACCGATCCGAAGGGCGCGCAGGGCAAGTTCAAGGGCATCGGTGCCGTTGCCAACGCCGATCACATGCTTGAGGTGCGTCCAAGCGGCAAATTCGGCTTCAAAGGCGCTGACCTGTTCCCCTTGAAGATACCAACCGCTGTCAAGAACGTGGTGTACAGCAGAATCAATCTCTGCGCGCAGGTTGGCGTAGGCGGCTTTGGGGTTTGCTTGTGGGATCGGCAGTTGCATGGGCAGCCCGGATTTCGACAATGATCAAGTGTACTGCCTATAATTATAGCGATTACAGCGGCACGTCCACAACAAAGCTTGTGCTGTGCTTCCGATAGTTCGCCCATTCGCTCAACCAAAGCAGATTGCAGCGTCGAAGGATCATCATGCAGCGTTCATCCCCTTCACAAGCCGAAGTCACATTGTCCCTCTTCTGCGTGGTCGCGGCGGGTGTTCTGGCGCTGCTCTACCTGTGGTCACGGCGAGATTTTGCGACCGATACGTCCGCTGTCGTGGATTCGCTGCTGCTTGCCTGTTTTGTTTTGCTGCTGCCGCTGCCCTTGCAGCGATCACAACGGTGGTGGAGCAGCAGCGCGTTTCTGACACTGATCGGGCTGGTGCTGGTCAGCCTTGCCGGTGCGCTTGCGCCCATGATCAATCTGCGCCCGCTGTTCATCAGCGCCGGAGCCGTGCTGACCATATACGCGCTGCTGCGCTGGCTGCGCCGTGAACCATTCTTCAAAGCGGTGCTGTTTCTGCTGCTGCCTCTGCTGGCAGGGATGGCACTGGCAGGCACGATCTGGGAAGGGAGCTATTTACATCCCCTGTTCCCAGAAGCGCTGCCGCTAGGCGGCGCGTATATGGATCGGGATACGCTGTTTCATGCCAGCTTCACCAGCATGTTTGAGTATTTTGGCGTTCCCGCCACCGGACTCGATGGGATCCCGTTCACTTCCTATCATTTTGGCGCGTATATCCTGTTCAGCCAGCTTAGCCGACTGCTGTCGATAGCGCCGCTGACGTTTCTGCAAATGACCTATCCGATCCTGATGATGCCGCTGGTACTCAAGAGTCTGGGCAGCGTAGCGCTGACGCTTCAGGGTCTGCTCCCGACTGCGTCCGCTCATGGACGCTTGCTCGGCAACTGGTGGTTCTGGGGACTCATTCTGTTTGGCGCGCTCGGATTCCTACCATACAATCTGCAGATGGCAATGGTGATTCCCAGTACCATTGTCAGCCAAACGAACGTAGTCGGCATCATCATCGGGCTGCTGCTCATCGGGTTGATCGTGGCGCTGCTGCGGGACGTTAAGGCGCGTCAGTGGCAGTTGAACTTCGCCGATCAAGCAATGTTTTTGCTCGGCATACCGCTCGTGTTCGCCTATGCGAGCCTCGCAAAGATTTCGGTGGGTTTTCCCCTGCTGATGATGGGCGGTTATGCTTTTTGGCGCGTGCGCCTGTATGTACGCCGCCCCATCTTGATCGGCATGGGCGTTTCGGTCGTGCTGTTCGGCGTGGTCTACATGCTCACCAACAGCACGTCGGGTTCGTATCCCTCCAAACCTATGCTGATGGCGATCATCGCCACGACTGTTCCGCTGCAATATGTCGCCTTCTGGCACTTCCTCAGTTTTTTCTGGACGCTCCTGTTCGTCGGATTGAAGTGCCGCCAACTTAACCTTCATACGTTAGGCGATGTGCGAACGGCGTTTCGTGAGCGGCGCATGGTCGATGCGGAAGCGCTGGTCGTCGCGGCAGTGTTGGGGAGCGCGCCCGCCTTCCTGCTCGATATTCCGGGCGGTTCGGGATACTACTTCGTCGATGTTCAGAACTGGATCGCAGTCGCTTTTCTGATGAGCGGCTTGGCGGGCGTTGCAAACGCGCGTATCAGCTTTCAAGACTTCTTCCTGCGGCGCATCTGGAACGTGCGCCTGCGAACGCTCGCCCTGAACGTCGTGGGCGCAGCGCTCGCCCTGCTGTTCGTCACCAACACTCTGACCATATTCGCCCATTTCGTCACACACGATTTTGCGATTCGGTCCGGGCTTGCTCACCTGAGTGACGAGCAGCAGACCGCACAGGATTTTATCGTGGCGCTGACCGAACTCGCCGGTCAGCCTGCCTCTGAGCGAAGGAACGCGCTCGTCTATATTCCCCCCACCCTACAGAGCTACTGGAACGGGCAAACGTGTGATATTGCGCCGTTCGTCGCCCCGGCGGTTTCCGGTTTTGCTCAAATCGAAGGTTTATCCTCTGAATGCACAACGCTCAATCCTAATTACTGGGCATCCATCCGCTGGGAACAGGCATATCATCCGTCCGCCGATCTAGCTGCCGTGTGCCGCCGCGCTCAAGCGATGGGCTTTGAAAGCCTGCTGATCATGACTGACGATCCGGTGGTCGCCATCGAGCGTTACGTTTGTCCATAATGCGGTCAACGGGTAGTACAATAGGCGGGGCAAACCGTGCTTTGGATGGGCTAGGATGAGAATTCGTCGCTATACGCTGCTGCTGCTCGCGGTTTATTACATCTTCATCGGCGGCAGCCCCTACTACACGCAGTTCTTTGCGGTACGTGCCGCGCATCATGTGATCATGACCGTCGTTCTGGGCTGGTGGCTGCTGACACGACTGCGGCGCGGACTGCCCGCCGCGCCGGTGAATCGCGCGGTCTTCGTGCTGATCGCCGTGTGGGGGATCGCGTCACTTGCCGGACTCGATCCGCGTGTGTCGCTGGAAACCTCGTGGTCACTGCTGGTGAACGTCATCCTGTTGTTCGTGTTCATCGACCTATTCCAGCAGGGGTATCAAGCGCTGGTGTACGAGGTGCAGTTTTTCATCGCCGCGCTGATCGTGATCCTGTCCGTCTACAACCTCGTGAGCTGGTATTTTGGTCTGGGACTGTTCCCCGGCACGGACAGCGCGTGGATCAGCACGCTGCCGCTGCAACTGCCCAGACTCTTCGCGCCGATGGGCGTCAGCACATGGTTGGCGGGCTACACCGCACCGCTGACGATCTTGAGCTTCGCGTGGGGCAGCGCGGCGAAAAAACCTGCCGCGCGGTCTGCCTATTACGCGCTGGCGGTCAGTCTGCTGATCGTGACCCTGCTGACCGTCTCGCGGGGGGGCTTGATCGCGCTGGCGGGGGGCGGCGGCGTGCTGGTCGCGCTGCGCATTTTGCCGCGCTGGAAGCGGCTGGCGCGCCGCACGCGCACGTTGATGCTGGCAGGCGGAGGGCTGGCGCTGATCGCCCTCGCTGCGGGCGGCGTGATCATCGCGCGCAACCCGGAGCGCATGATTGGCGATGCGCTGCGCGTCGATCTCTGGTCGAGCGCGGCAGCCATCGGGAGCGATCATCTGCTGTTGGGGGTTGGTCCGGGGCAGTTTGGGCGCGCCCTGCGTGATTATCGAAATCCCAGTAACGTCGATGACCGCTTGACGACAGCGCATAATCTGTACCTGAATACATTTGCCGAAATCGGCTTGATCGGTCTCGTGGCGGTCAGCGCCGTGCTCGTCGTGGGAGCGCTGAGCGCATGGCGTCGGGTGCGGTCAGTCACCGATGCGGCGGCGCAGTGGCGTTTGTATGGCGCTGCCGCCGCGTTGATCGCGTTCGGATTGCACAGTGTGGTCGATACCTTCACGCTGCCCGCGCTCGTCACGCTGCCGATCTTACTCGGCGCGACGCTGGTCAGTGCGCGTCAGACTGACGTCCCACGCCCCGCGCCGCTCGAACAGCGGATCGGCGCGGCGGCGCTGCTGGCGATGCTGCTGGCGTATGGCGCGGCATTCGTGCAGTGGGATCGCGCACACGCCGCTTTCAACCAAAGCGTGCGCAGCGGGTCGCTGGATGCGGCGCGCGAAGCACAGGCGCTCGATCCGCAGTTGAACCTGTACAGCATCCAAGTCAACTACCTGACCGCGCTGCAATCCGACGATCTGCCCACGCAAATCGCCGCTTACGAGGCGATCACGGCGCTTGAACCGACGTGGGATTTAGCGTGGATGAATCTGGGGGCGCTGTATGAGCGTCAAGGCAGTATCCCGGCAGCCCTCGACGCCTTCCAGCAGGCGAACAGCATCAATCACGAGAACGGCGCAAATCTGCATTGGGCGCGCCTTGCCGAACAAGCCGAGCGCGCCGACCCCGACGCGATTGTCAACGGGTATTTCAGAGGCTATTGGACGAGCGGTTTTCTTCCACTGCCCCTGTCCGAGTTCTGGTCGATGACGCCGCTGCGCGAACGCGCGCGGGATCAGATCGCCGAGCTGCTGGGGCACGAGGCGCAGTACCGGGTGTATGCGGTGATCGACCCGGAACGCGCGGCGGCGCTGGTGCCGTCCGATCCAGTTGAAGCGGGGGATTGGTGGATCAAAGGGGAAGCAGTACTCGCCGCCGACCCTGCCCGCGCGGTCGAATACTTCAGCGAAGCGATCCGGTTAGCGCCGTATCACGGCGATTACTACGCCGCCCGCGCCCGTGCGTATCTGGCAGTCAATCCAAGCGCCGCCCTGCAAGACCTTGATGCCGCTGCGGTGTTCGGGACGTATTACGAGTTCCCGAATGCGACGCGTGCCGTACTCGCCGCGACCGACGAGGAGCGCCGACAGTTCCAGCTTGCCGCGCTGCCGCCGCTGATCGATGACCAGAATTTCGAGGGCGTGCTGTATTTAGGTCGGGTAGGGTCATTTACGCTGCTGCCGGAAGCGCGGCGTCCCGGTCCCGGCACGCCGGTGCTTGCGCCGTGGTACGCGTTGGCAGAAGATTTCGCGGCAACAGGGCACACATCCGAGGCGATGCAAATGTATCAGATCATTCTGGCGTATGCGCCAGAGGAGCGCGCGGCGGAAGACGCGCTCAGGCAGCTTGAGGCACGTTAGCTGCCTTCCAGCACGAGGATGCGCGCGAACAGTCCGTCCACGCGCGGGAAGACGACTTGGGGCACGAACATGCGCGGAATGCTCAAATGCAGGAATTGGATGTAAAAGACGTTCGCGCCGCTCTCCCAATCGGCTTCAAACGGGTCGATGGTGACCATTGACCAGATGGTTTGAAATTCCTGCTCCGCGCGCCGCTGATCGCCGCGATACTGCGCCAGTTTAGCCTCGCCGAGATGAATCCAGAG